>JAUXBO010000061.1 GCA_030619345.1 Candidatus Zixiibacteriota bacterium
CGGAGAAAAAATCATCCTTGCGTGGCCACAAATTCACCAGCCAGCCTCCGCCGTACTGTTTGAGCGACACATAGTCGAAGAAACTTGAGAAGGTAGATGGATTATTAGCATTTAAGTATGGACGGGCAGCAGCCATCAGTATAATCAGAAAGTGCAGCGATAATCCCAGCAGTCCACCAAACAGAGGCGAAACCCAGGTTCGCCATCGATACCAGAGTCGTTTTTGAAGCAGGAGGATAGCAACCAAAACCGCCGGAGCCAGAAGTAAATTGGTACGATGAACGGAGAAGTCCAATCCCAAAAGCAAACCAACTAAGAATAAAGCTCCAAAGATATTCCGATCTGTCTGGTTAGTGCGAATAATGCGGAGAAACGCCAACACGATAAGAGCCGTAAACAGAGGCGTAAGCACGTAGGGAGTAAACTTGATAGCGTACCGCCATAGTGTTAATCCAAAGCCAAGAGTCAGCGCCGCGCTGATGGAAGCCACAATTAGCGGCCACAGTTTGTCAATGCTGTCGGACCCGATTGCCTTGCGGATTAATCTTACCGTCAGCCCCACCGTTATCACGGCCAGAAAAGCAGCAAACAAGTTGTGAGCAAAGGCGACTGATTCGGATGAAACCACAAACGTTAACGGCCATCCCAAAAGAGTCAAAAGAAGCGAACCGGGCGGATGAGCCACTCCAAGCGTGGCGGCCGCCAGCGAGTATTCGGCACTGTCCCACCAGGTGATCGACCTATATGCGGTCAAATAGTATACGAGATAAACAAGAGGAAGTAGAACCAACCAGACCAATCTTATCAATCGGTCGACACCGTCCTGTTTGTGGTCAATCATATCTATAATACACCTATTCGTTACTTTGGTTCGGTTCGTCTTCTTCCACACGCTCGTAAACCCAACCGTTATTTGCAAACCATAACCTGGCCGTTTCCGCATCCTCTTCATAAACTAAAAACGTAACCAAATCACCCTGCTTGAGGGTCGTATCTTCGCCGATGGGGAAAGCCCGCTTCTCACGCTGTAAGACCAGGGCGAAGAAAGTCCGTTCGAGTGATTCTACCAACCACGGCCGATCATCTTCTGATTCCTCGCTTTTCTTGGTATAACGCCAATTTTCAATCGCGGTCAGCTTTCTCTTCACTCGCACTGACCATAGATTGATATCCTGGGGCCGACCGAACAAAAGCGATGCGCCCGCCTCATGAATCATCGCAGGCTTAACGTGTCCGTCCTTCAGATGAAGCGCCACCAACAGCTTGCCCACTTTGAATTCCTCTTTGGCCTTGGTCGCAAAAAGCAGATTGACTTCCTCGTTGGCCGTAATCCCAATACATCCACTCAATTCATCAAGCCGGGCCCGCTGCAACGTCCGTTCTTCCAAAGCATTTCCAAACACTACTTTCAAACCCATCTGCTCCGCCTGCTTAATTGCGTCGGCATTGGAATCAATCACCGTTACTTCTTCTCCACCATCTTTTAGAGCTTTAGCCAACGTTAGGCCGAGATCGGTCGATCCCAGAATCGCATACCCCTGGTCCGATTTCCGTCGAACACCAAGCAGACCGGCGACCAGACTGGAACTAATTCCATTTAGCAAAACCGTAACGGAAATGACCAGAAAAACCATCGCCCGCAGTTGAGTTCCACCCTCAATGCCGGCGGCGGTTAGTTCTATGGCAAAGAATGACGCCACCGCGGCAGCGACAATTCCTCGCGGTGCCATCCAGGCAAGAAATGCTCGCTCGTTTAATTTCAGCCCTGATCCCGCCGTTCCAACGGCAATATTTAGCGGCCTGACCACCAATATCAATAGCGCAACCGTAACCAATCCATCAATTCCGAGAGCGCGAATGTCGTCAAAGCGAACATCGGCGGCCAGTAGGACAAAAAGCATGGCGATCAACATGACAGTTAGCTGTTCTTTGAATTCGGCCAGATCACGCGATATCCGGGTCTGGATATTACCGACGACCAGCCCCGCCGCTGTCACCGCCATGATACCGGTTTCAGGTATAAGAGAATTCGAAATATGATAAATCGCCCAAACGGAGGAGAGAATAAAGATGTTCTCCAAACCCTCGGGAATCAATTTTTTCGGCCGCATGAGTAAGGCCAGAATGTAGCCTCCGGCGAGACCGATCAACGCGCCGGTTCCGAGGCGCAGGATGATACTAAACAGGCCGACAAAAAACGAAGCATTCGAAGGATGTATCACGACATCAAGCGCCACGATCGCGATTATGGCGCCGACCGGATCGATCAGCACCCCCTCGGCTTCGAGAATCGTCCCAACACTATGTTTCAAACGCACCCGACGTACTATCGGTGTAATCACGGTCGGGCCGGTGACAATCACAAGGGTGCCAAAAAGAACCGCCTGACTCCACACCCAGCCCATCACATAATGGGCGGCAAGAGCAGCCCCGATAGCTGTAACTAACGCCCCACACAGAACAAGCTGTCGGATGGTGCGGGATTCTCGACGAAGCCGTTTGATGTCAAGATTAAGCGCCCCCTCAAATAAAATCACGGCGACCGCAAATCCGACTAACGTATGCAGTGCCCCACCCAACAGAGAAGGATCAATCAACCCGAGAAGATCCGGTCCCATCAACGCACCCATGCCCAACAGTAGGACTATACCCGGGATGCGGAGATGCCGGGCCAGTATTTGAGCGGCCACGCCGCCAATCAACGCCAGGGCGATTGTCAGTGCGATATTTACTTCGTGTGGTTCCATGCAATTGTAAATTGGAGTTCTGGCGGATATAACTCAACAAGAAAAATGCTGGTCATTTTTTGTTGTTCATCATGATCATTTTGCACCAATTGATAGTATAATGAAACGTAGGGAGTGTGAAATGGATTCTCGTAAAAATGTTAAATCGTTATTTGAGTTGTGCCTGATCACAATACTGATGTTCACAACTTCTTGCTCAAGATTACCTGATACTCAGCAACGGGACATCTACTTCGTTTCAAGAGGGTATCGTGTTCCGGGCAGTGCAAAGATATACCCAACCTGTATTTATCGTTTCAACCGTGATAGCTTATCGCTTGAGGAAACCTGGTGCGCAACTCCAAACAGCATTGGTAATGGGACGATACACTTGCAGACCGACAGCATCCTACTGATATCTCTCGGCGAAAATGCCATTCGTTCTGTCCAACTGTTCGACCCCTCGAATCCGGAGAAGAATATATCAATTGATTTATCTTCATATGGCTACATATCCCGATGCAGTTGGCTATCAAGAGGTCCTCTGAAGGGTGACCTGATGTTCGAGCAACTTGTCATTAATGACCCGAAGAAGTTTAGAGACACACTAGTATTTGAGTGTAACTTCAGAACCGGAAGTCTCAGGAAGGTGAATCGTGCCCCGACCGGCACTCACCATATTACTGGAAGCTGGAATGACATATTCGGAGACGTCGTTCGTATGACCATCCTACCAAATGGCAAATGGTTTGTATATCCTGGCTCAAACAGCGTTGAATTGCCAACCCTACCGGATTCGTTGGCTCGCAAGTGGTCTGGGGCGGACTGGTTTCTGGTGACTCACTCACCAGAATTTGATGCTCTGGTGTCAGTCAAAATTGCCAAACCCAATGAAACTGATCGAACGCTGATGATCTTCAAGAATAACACAAACAGCTGGCACCAGATGAAGGTCGACCGAGGCGCTTTGAAGTTTAGTACCATTAACAGGTGGCTCGTGGGCACAGTAGAGAAGGACCCGCCAAAGGACAAACCGCATTCGCCAAAGATACAGACCGAACGCTGTATATTCGTTGATCCGATGAATCAAGCCCAGTTTGAGGTTAGCCTAGGAAAACTTCACAAAGTTCTCTGGATCAGCAATGATAGTATGGTGTATTATCGAAACCTGGACACTCTGTTCATTGCAGAGATCACACAAAGCGGCCTTTCGAATAGAGAGATGCTGTTGAAAGAACCGAAAGTGCATGTACTCGATCGCGGGTATGAAGTGGTTCGTGATTCGGAAAACTAATTTCCACCCTACACAAAAAAAACTCCCGCCTCTTATGAGGCAGGAGTTTTCAAATCCAACGTGCGCGGCTTGTCCACGCAAAAAAGTAGCTATGCTACAACGTGACTATGCCACTCACCCGTAGACTTCGGCCTGGTTGCACTTGCAGACACCAACGTTCTGGGTGCGGAACTTCCAGGCACCAGCATCGGTCTTGATCGACTTGGTGAACTTGACAAACTGAAGCGTCTCCTGACAGACCGGACAGATCATCTGGTGAGCGCGCTTCGAAGATTTGTCGGCAAAGCTCTGTTTCTTAGCCATATGGTAAGGTCTCCTCTACTTCTATCGCATCTGACTCTTCAACGGCCAGCTTCTTCTTAACCGCAACCAATACCCGAGTTTTTTCCATAATCAGGTTAACCTCGCGGTCATTTTTAAAAAGCGGTGCCGCCTTCTCAAACTCTTCGGCTGCCAATCGATAGTTTTTGCTTTTTAGCGCCAAAAGTGCCTGACAGTATGCCTTTTCTCCAGGATTAAGCATGGGCCGTATTCCCTTCCTTGTGCAACCGCTCAGCCGCTTTGAGTCGCTTTACAAACGGATCGACTATGTAGCCGTTCAATTTGAGATAATATATCAGATAGGCCGATAAAAGCAAGGCCTGTTTATTCTTCTGAACTACAGCCGATTTCAAGCTGTCATCAAGCACAGACAAGAGGTGTTTTTTTCCGCCCGATAAGTCTGCAAAAAGGGCCGAAGAAAACTCCAAACTACTGCCGAACAATGAGATAGTGTCCGAATTATCAGACTTCTCAACTGATTCGGAACCCCGTTTCAACACCAGCTTGCCTCGTATTCTACCGGTTTTCTTCTGCCAACGGTCAATCTCCTGGACAACTTTTCGGGTCGCCGGACTTGATCCTGACCCAGCCGATATGTGGCCGTTGATTTCTCCCAGCATTTTCCCGATCCGATCAATATCAGCCGGTTTCAAAACACTTTCAGTCAACCACCGATTATGCACGGCGAACCAGTCACCAACTTCATCGGTGATTTCATTAGAGTCAGTATAACGCGCGATATCATCGAGTCGATTAATCCCGCCGAGCACTCCCAACCGACGGTGCTTGAGATGCACCATTCTCTCCAGGAACGCTTCGAGCAATCCTTCAAGCGAACGCAATGAAAAATCAGTTTTCAACCGTTGTCTCCACTACCGAAGTGCTTATTTTCCGATCTTTCTGAGTGTTTACGGGACGGGCGTTGAGATAATTCTCAAACAGACCAGCCAACCGATTGGTCATAGTCTCCAGGTCACCGTAATCACCAGACACAGTTTTGTCAGATTTGGTTATCAAACCGGCCAGTTTCAGCTTGGCCATAATGGTCATAGTTTTGTCTTTGCCTAACGGAGAGGTTGAGCAAATCTGTCGCAATGTTTTTCGTCCGTCGATCAGGGCCATAACATTCCACTCGTCCGCATCCATTTTAACATCGCGACCTCTTCCCGCCTGTGCCGAAGCGAGCGTAAAGGTGACACCGAGATCAGTCAGAGTCTCGCGAGCCATGTTCAATTCGTCAAGCCGCCGAAGTCCTTCCAGAATGACATTCTCCACCGAGATTCGTACTGTGATCTCTTCTTCGGTGGGAAACTGGTTTTCATAGAACTTGAATGTCCCGGAATCCCACGACAACAAAGAGTACAACAACTGTTCGACCTGTTTGCGGACGGCGCTCTGGAGATCGGCACGATCAATGTACTTTCGTTCAATCAGAATCTCCCCAAGCCGTTTGCTGTTTTGCTCATTGGCCTGAAGCTGTACCGCTTCATCAAGTTGATCGGCGGTGATAGCTTCGGAGTCCTTCAGTAATTGTCCAAGATGGTAAGTCTGTCGCGGACCATAGCTGTAAATAATCTCCCCACTGGAAAAATAGACCATGACTATGGAATCATCTTTTTGTATTCCCAGTGTGCCGGATTTTCTGCCAGCTGCGATCAACTGCAAAATCTCGGGAAGGGTGAAACGTTCGATACTTCCCTGAAGATCCAATTCCATGTTATCTCCTTACACCCAACAAATGGCAGGCTTTTCTCAACGCGTCAAGAATTAGTCCCTACTATCTATTGAACGACAAAAGCCTATCAAATTACAATTTTCTTCCCATACTCAAGCGACTAACAATAAAGAATTTATATATGAGTAGTAAGTCGGTCATACGATAACGGAATCATCAATGAGAGTCAATAGAAATCCACTCGGCAACAGCGATTGATCGGGCTCCCCGGCCGACATGGTCGAAACTGCCGACTTACCTTTCTTACGATTCGCGCAGAATCCAAACTAATTTTGCCCTTAATCCCATAATTGTTCGCTGGTTTTTCTTCGACTAATTGCCACAAAGTTCAAAAATTGTAAAAGATTTTGGGCTGTTTTTTCGATAATATAAATAAGAGAATTACCGTTGATCCCTTTTGTGGACTGGCGGTCAATCGATCCTGTTTTGGAGGAATTATGCACGGTGATTTGCTGCTCAATCGAATAACCGACAAGAAATACCAGGAGGAATGGCACTTGCACCTGGCCCCGCTTTATGCCTCGTTGAAGCGGCTGAATGAGATACGCTTTGCCCGAGAAGACGATCCTTCCGGGCTAAAGTATCTGGAAGCAGCTCTGGAGTTTATCGAATCCCGTGATGTAGAACGAAACTTCTTTTGGGACACTTTTGTCAGGAAAAACTCAGACGAAGATACGCTAACGGAGAAAAGGAAGGTGAAAACCGATATCGCCTGACGAACTGTCTCAGCAATATCCAGGCATAGACTCGCCCGCTTCTCGTCTCACCCAATAACCCATCTATCCGATATGTTTTGCAATCAATTGCGCAAGAATTGAACAGTTCTGCCGGACTTTCCCATAAGGGGACTTGCTTGACATTCTTGGAAGTCAGATTCATGCGGATAATCTCACTCACATCGCAAACTCTTCAATATTGGTCTTTCATTAAAAGCTATTACACAACAACATGTTGTGCGTGCATCAAAACCGTAAATTGAGCTAATACAACCGGTTATTACTTATACTAGTGTTTTTTGGCCCCGATTTAAGCCTCCTCGCACACATTTTGCTCTATTCCCATTGAGTAGGTATGTATTCGTCGGCTGGTACGGAAGTTAACGGCCCGACAGAATATTTCTCGCATTTGAACGAACGGATAAATAAAAAAACCCATAAACATTTTCTCTTTGGAGGAGGATTAACCGATGACGAAATTCTTTCGTGTCATCACGCTGATCGCCGTAGTCGGAATGCTGGCTACCGGATGTTCCAGCGACCGTAACGAAGGTGTCATGAACGGCAATAACCTGGCCAATTTCATGCTGCCAGCTGGCGCGACCCTGGAGTCAGCATCTTTGTACATCTGGGTCAACCAGCCGTCGAATGAGCAGGTTACGGTACATCGTGTAACAACTGCTTGGGATGAAGCCACAGTCACGTGGAATAGTTTTGGTGGTGCTTATATGGCTGCCAATGCAGGTTCTTTTGCCTGTGATGATTTTGGATGGAAATCAGCCGACATTACTCCGCTGGTTACTGCCTGGCTTACCGGCACTCACGCCAATTATGGCCTGTTGCTTGACCAGCCGGAAGTCTACTTCCGTACCGCCACTTACGCCAGCCGTGAAGCGGCCTCCAACAAACCTTACGTTGAGGTTTGTTATTGGCTGGGTGGTGTCTTGATCTGCGAAAGTGTTCCTGATCTTGGTGATGCCTATATCCGTGAGTTGTACGGAGACTACAACTATGGCGGGCTTGATTGGCTCGGCACCGGATGGGGCGCTCCCGAGTATCTGGAGAAACAGTGTCTGTTGCTGTTTGATATCCAGATTTCTCCGATGAAAGCTTCTATCGGTGACTTCGTATGGAATGATCTTAATGCAGACGGTGTCCAGAACGCCGGCGAACCCGGTATCCCAGGAGTAACGGTATTCCTGACCGATTGCTACGGACAGATACTGGGTTCTACCACGACCGACGCCAATGGCTACTACATATTCACCAACCTTACGCCAGGTGACTATCGCGTTGAATTTGTTGCACCTTCGGGCATGGTGTTCACTCTACAGAATGTTGGTGACGACATGACCGACAGTGACGCTGATCTCACTACTGGTATAACAAACTGCACCACTCTTGATGCCGGTGAAAATGATATGACCTGGGATGCCGGGCTCTTTACACCGACTCAGGAAACAGGTGAATGTGAAGGTAAGGTAACTCAGCTAACCTTGCGTTATGATGGTAGCGTTGTCGACGCTAATATCGTCGTCCTCGGCAGAAAAAATGTCGTCATTTTTGACGGTATCGTTCAACCGGGTGGACAGTTCACCATCGTCGGATGGGATCGTAAAGGTACCCTCGGCACAGAGACTTATTACTACGTTAACGGCGTGTACAACACCAATATCCATACCAGTTGTTCACAGCCGATAGGCCCCGGACTGACCAAAGGTGATTTCACCGTCCTCGAAGGCTACAGTCGCAACGGCGGTCTGCTTCCCCCGATTTAATCGACTATTTCTCTTTTCCGAACCATTGTTCGGTATAGCACAAAAGGTCCGCTCCACAAGCGGACCTTTTTTTATTGCACCGGGTCTCGTCAAAGATGGTAAAACGTTGCAACTACGCCCTGTCCATGCATACTATCTGGCCAATCCGCCCGTAGATAACTCTGCGAAGAGTCTAAGATACCCAGAAGCTGCCAATGTTAAGTTGTTGCAGGATAAATCTTAACTGCAGTCAGATTTTCAGGCCAAGCCTGCCATGTTTAATCCTTGAACAATTACTCCCAGATTCCGTATCGGCTGGGAATCCTGCACGACATTTGCTCGATAATGATCCGGATAATGGTCCTGCCATAATTCATTGGCGGAAGACCGTTATTCAAGTAATTGTATATCGAGAACGAAAAAACAACTGAATCAAGCTCAAATACCCAAAGGAGAATTAGAACATGCATCGATTCACTCGCGCCATTGCTTTGATTGCAGTCGTTGGCCTGTTGGCGATCGGCTGCTCCAGTGACCGCAATGGATTCCTGGACGGCAAAGACCTGATGAATGCCATGTATACTATTCCAGCTAATGCCGTAGTCACGTCAGCCAACCTCAACGTTTATGTGACTCAGTACAGTAACCAGCCGGTCAATATGCATCGGATCACAACCGACTGGGATGAGATGTCAGTAACCTGGAATTCTCTCGGCGGCGCCTACGACAGCAATATTGAAGGCAGCTTTCAGTGTGATGATTTTGGTTGGAAGTCAGCCGATGTAACCAACCTGGTGAAAGCCTGGCTCGACGGTACCTATGACAATTTTGGTATCCTGATGGATCAGCCGAACGTGTTTTATCATCTTGCCACATACAACACACGTGAGAACGTAGCTAATCTGCCGCCGTTCCTTGAAGTATGTTACGAACTGGACGGTGTTACCACCTGTTTGCAGATGACCGTACTGGCCGATGCTTACATTCGCGAATATTATCCCGATCTCAACTGGGGTGATCTTGATTACATGGTCACCGGCTGGGGCGCTGAGGAATACATGGAGAAGCAGGCACTGGTTCGCTTTGACTTTGACCAGGAACCGCCCGACAGTTCTTTCGGCTGCACTCGTACTATCGGTTTCTGGAAAAATCACGCTGGGTTTGGTCCGCAGGCGAATGTACTTAGCCAGTATCTACCAATCTGGCTCGGAGATGCAGGCGGGGCTAAGAGCATGCTTGTCAGTGACAGTGTCATTGCGCACGATATTCTGATGAAGAATATCTATGGCGTTAATTCCAACGGCATCACCAAAATGTACGCCCAGCTTCTGGCAGCTAAACTCAATTACGCCGCCGGATCGGACGCCTCCGATATCGCCGACGCCATTACGAAAGCGGATGCTTTCCTCGCTGAATATGATTGGACCGATTGGGACTCACTCAGTCGCAAGATGCAAAAAACAGTCCTTCGCTTGCACAGCAAGTTTGATAAATACAATAACGGTATTATCGGACCGGGACATTGCGATGATGATATCTGGGGCGATGAATAGTAAACCTGATTATTCCATTTGATCTTAAGAGACCCGCTCTGTTATAAGAGCGGGTCTTTTTTCCTCTAAATAAAATTGCGAGGTGACCGGATC
>JAUXBO010000174.1 GCA_030619345.1 Candidatus Zixiibacteriota bacterium
AACATAGTATAATCGGTACGATCCAGAATGAGCCACAGACACATGGTCACTCCCTCGCAGACATTGAAAAAAAAACCCAGAGAACCATACTTTGTTACATAGCAAATCTCGGCCATCCGGGCGGAGCAATGAAGCAGGAGGATGACAAAGGACTCGATATAATCCTACAGACTACTGACCTCAAGAAATATGATGGCAGGTTAGACTTTTTGATCAGCAGTAACGGTGGCCTACCAGAGGTCGCCGATAAAATGGTTCAGACGCTTAGGACGCATGCCACCGACTTGCGAGTTATTGTTCCCAAATCTGCCATGAGTGCAGCAACACTCCTAGCTTTTGGCGCTGACCGCCTGGTGCTCGGTGAGACCTCAGAATTGGGTCCAATCGATCCGCAGATGATTTTGAAGGGCCCGAAAGGAGATTCGGCAATCCCGGCCAGTAACATAATCGACGCATGGGAAAGACTTAGGGACGATCTCAAGGCCTGCAATCCACAGTCTCCGGATGTTGCTGGAATAATCGCCCATATCAACAATATTAACCCGCTGCTCGTCCAGGCGAGCATTAAAGCCAAATCATTCTCTGAACAACTCGCTAAGGATTTGCTCGGAGGAGGATTGCTCAAGGGAAAGCCGCAGGAGATTATCAATTTTGCAGTCTCTGAATTCGTGGCACGCGGTGAGAAACTTTCGCATGGTATGTCGGTGCGACACGTACTGTTGCGCAAGTGGGGATTCGATACAATTGATCTAATAAACAAAGACGATGAACTGTGGAAAATGATATTTAATGTCTTTCTCAGAATAGAGATTTATGTTGTAAGCAAGGGATTCTCAAAGCACTTTGCAAACAGCAACGGCTTTATCAGTCAGCAGATCAGTACTAGGGCAGTTTGACTAAGATGTGCGGTATTCGATTACGCCCGATGGGTAAGAATCCCAAACGTCCTCTGAAGCTGGCGGTAAGAACTGTAGGTAGGGGAGGTTCTGAGCGGCGTCTGCTCGCAACTGTTCCAACAATTTACAGTCTTCCTGGAATTGATCGAGTTCTTTTTGTAGGTCTTTGGTCTTTTTCATGGCCTGCTCCTCTCAGCATTAATATCGGCAATCTAAGGGAAAAAGCAAGGCCCAATTATGCCTAAGGCAGTTAAATACGACAAGGGTTATAAGGTCAATTTCCGATTCCGGAACAAGCGGTATCAGCGCCGGTTTCGGTGGGCCGACTACGATGATCCCAAGAAAGCTGCTCTGGATTTCATCGACCTGGTGAAGACTGGTCAGGTGGGTGAGTCGATGGCCCTTACGGCCGCGGTGAGGCAGTACGCCGCCTGGCGATACAATAAGTTCAAGAGATCCACAGTCGACAGAGACCAGTCAAGGCTCAAGCGGTTTCTCACCTGGTGTGCTGACAACAAGGTCGTCGGTATGGAAGATATCAACCTGATCAAGTTCCGGGAGTTTCATGATTACTTCTACATGAACTACCCGTTCCTTAAATCGAACAAACGCAAATGCGAAAAGGCCAACGTCACCTGGAACAAGTACCGCCTGGTCCTTTCGAACTTCTTTGAGTTCTGTTCCGATCGCCGGTGGATGGATGACAACTTTGCCCGGCACAAAGAGTTCAAGGTGACCATCGATGACGCTGACGAGCGTTGGTTCACTCCGACTGAGGTCGATCAGATAATCAAACACTTTGATACTACCGGTGATATCATGCGACAGACTTTTTACCGGTTCCTGCCGTATACCGGCTTCAGAGTTGGGGAGGCACTCAACCTCAAGTGGCGGGATATTAACTTCGAGACTCAGATTATCACCGCCCGAAACACCAAAGTGAAGCGGAATAGATCAGTACCGATGCATAACAATCTTCGTGGGGCACTTGAGAAGATACAATTGAACAAACCGAGTCATCTGGTATTCGCCAAAGCAGACGGCCACCCGTACTACACCGGCCCCACGTGGTACCATGTTTTGGTGAAGGCAACCAACACTCTCGGCATGGAGCAGGGCAACCTCAAAGCGTTCCGACATGCCTTTGGATCGGCGCTGGCCAGCAACGGAACCAGCGTTCGAGAGATCATGGAATTGATGGGGCACACGACTCCGGGCATGGCTCTCAGATATATTCACGCCTCGCAGCTACATCTTCGTGAGAAGGTCAATCAATTGCCGTTTGGACGTTAGTACGTTTCGTTAGTACACTTGTACTAAAGTGGGCCCATTCCCCCCAATTCTCCCCTAATTTTGCCGAAACACAGAGAGGCCGGAATCGTTAGAATCGCCCAGCTAACTGCCTGTAATGCATGTAAATGGTTCAATATCAATGGCGGAGGAGGTAGGATTCGAACCCACGGTACCTTGCGGCACAACGGTTTTCAAGACCGCCGCTTTCGACCACTCAGCCACTCCTCCGGTTCAGATAGCCTGGGCTAAGATTGTAACTTCACCGGTTCATGTCAAGGGCAGAAAATTTCCAATCTTTCCTCATTCTCAATTAAGATTTACTGCCTGTCTGAATTAATTGGGCAAGTAGATCGCGACTATCAGCCGGATTCTATTTCCACGCCTGTGGCCCACCGTAGAGCCCTATATGCGATGTAGTTCCATCGGAATTAAAAATGAGGGTGTCCCCGCCATGTATTCCGGGCGAGTCTTCCATGAGGTGAAAATCACCGTCACCAATAAACATCGGGTCGATACTTCTATTCCCGGCCAGGCCGGACTGATCCCAGATGCCGTCGTAATCTCCTGCAACATTATCGAACAGAATATTATGAGCAAAGTCCCATTTAGCCCAATCCCCATAATTCCAGACACCAACACAGGGGCAAACCCACTGATCCCGCCAGCCGTTTTCCGCTATAATATTATTGACGATTCTTCCGTGGCTGTCAGTCGACCAGGGAGCAATACCGCAGTTGCCGTTATGATACACGACATTGTTGGTTATATCCATATAGGCTCTGCCGGTAGCGATGATCCCCCACCCAAGATTGTTGTGGACGAGGTTATTCCGAGCTATGACCCAGCTATTTCCAAAAGCTCCAATCCCCTTCCAAAAGCCGGTGACTTCATTGCGCCAGGCTCGGCAAGTAGCATCCCAGGTAACCCCAATTCCGACACCGCGACCGTCCTTGATTTTACAGTTTTCGATCACTGCCGAAGCTCCCCGATAAAGTGCAATTCCATCCCAACCGCCGTTGATTATATTACAGTCACGGATGTAAATATCGGCCTGCTCCCTTCCAAAAACACCGCCAATTCCAACTACAACGCTGTCTATGCGGTCGTCATTATCAAGAATATCGACTCTCTCAATCACAACTCTTGACCGTCGAATCACTATCGCGGCATCGGTGGCATTTCCATCGGGATCACGCTTACCACCGGTAACAGTCAGATTCCTCAGCCTGGAGTCGGGGGAATCTTCGAAATAAACGCCATATCCGGCGTTGGTTATCAACCTTGTTAAGTCTCGGTCCAGCCCAACAATCGTCAGAGATTTCCCTCTCACGATAAATCCGTAAGATGCCGACACTTCGGTTTGCGGATCGGCACAATTGCCACAGAGTGGTTCGACAAATTGGGTGGGGCGAGCCAAAAAGTCTTTAGCTGCCAGTAGCAGTGTATCGCCATCCCTAGCGATATTGATCACTGCCTGAAGGTCCGACCCTCGTTCCACGGTCAGACTCGCAGAGTTCACTGTTAAGGCTACAATTACTACGGCCGTTAGGGTGCAGCATATTATTCTCATCTTAGTGGGAAATAGTACCAATTGTACTTCAAATCAACTAAAATCGAAATACAATTCGTTCTGCTTGTTTGATCGGCGCAATGACATTTATTGTCTTTCAAAAGGAGAGGCGTGCCAATTAGAAATGCAAAGAAAGCGACCCTGCTGATTTCTCGCCAGGCGATGCGCCCCAATGGATCGGACGCCTGGGTGAGAAATACAGTAGCGGCAATAGACTGGATTAAAAAGCGTGGTTACTCCATCTGCTCTTCGACAGGGATGCTTACCTGGGATTTGATCACGACTATTGCTGCCGCTAAAAAGGTTCCCCTGCATTTGATTATCGCCAACAATTATAAAGGAAAAACCACCGAACTCAGAGAGTGGATCGTCTCGGAATATCGGATGGTGCAAGCTCCGGTTACAATTGAAATTGTAGAAGAAGCCTCGAAAACAACAGCCGCCCAAAAACGAGATGAACTACTGATTCGGACTGCTGATATACTATTGCCTATTTCCATTCGACTGGAAGGCTCGCTTGAGGCGCGAATCAAGGCATCGGAAAAAGAGACTGACCGATCTTTTGAGACTCCTTACCAGACCCGAACAGAACCGATTGGTTACTCTCTGCAGCCAGATTATATATCCGACGAACTCAGACAGATGGAATCTGACAAACCGGACTACTTGATCCACTGGACCAGAGCCAATAATGGCAAATGGCCGGACGAAAAGATATCAGATTTCATTAACGATATTATTATCTCGAAATCCTATCCGCGATCAGCGTTTCATACTCTTGAACGCATCCTGAGCCAGCGTAGATTGGTTGCATCCGCACGACACATGCCGAGAAAAGCCGCATGTGTTTCATTTTCACAGCTTCCGCCAACGGAAGTTCTCCCGCTCATGAGATGGCGGGCACGTTATCGAGAGATGTCGTTCGAGCCTTACGGGATCGGCATAGCCAGAGAATTGGCCGAACAACTTGGTATCCGCGCTGTACAGTATGTCGACGACAATCGGAAGGCGGGACAAGCATCTGATGAAAGATGGCTGACTCAATCTCGCGGCAAGCATACCGATTGGCAAAACGAAAAGGAGTATCGAACCCGAGGCGATATTGATCTCTCGCAGGTTCCAAACAATAAGTTGGTTGCGTTCTGCCGTTTCAGATCGGAAGCAGCACAACTTCAGGCTCAAACTGGCATCAGAACCATACCGATGGATAATCGTACTGATTGAAAACTGTTGATGGCACGAGTCACTTCAGCAAGTCGATTCTTCGTAGGTCGCGGACCCTTGTGGTCCCGACAATTCGCGACAATCGTCGGGACCGTAAAGGTCCCGACCTACAGGAGCTACTTTAGCAAAAGCATCTTCTTGCTTGAAACAAATTCTCCCGCTTCGATACGATAGAAATATATGCCGGATGCGACCAAACGCCCGGAGGAATTCCGGCCATCCCAATCAACCGAGTAATGACCGGCCGACAGTGGTTCATCGACCAGTGTTATCAACTCCTGTCCCAACAGATTATAAACCGTAACTTTGACCTCGCTCCGGGTCGGAATAGCAAAAGGAATACTGGTATTTGGGTTGAACGGGTTAGGATAGTTTTGATCAAGCCGGAACGAGGATGGTAACTGGCCGAACTCATAAGCTGTTACTCCCGTATAGACCGTATCGCAGTCCCCTCCATACGTCTGACGAGCGCGCACCCATGCCGATGTAAGCTCGAAGAAACTATTACCGGCCAGTATTGCCCAAACAATTGTATCCGCCTCGCCGGGTGCCAGGGACAGTGGTCCAAATGTCAGGGTCTGGTTGATATCGGTCATGCTGGCGGCATACGTACTGTTCGAAACAAAACCGGAAGTAAGCGAACTGTACTTTTCTGCTTCGGTAAAACCATCACTATTCTCGTAGGCAATGTCGGCAATTGTCTGGGTATGAGCGCTGGCCGTCGGGCCGCACAGATTAGCAATAGCGCGATACTTTGATAGAGTTCCGGAATTGTTGTGAGCTGTCCATAGAATCGAATTGACCGGATC
>JAUXBO010000287.1 GCA_030619345.1 Candidatus Zixiibacteriota bacterium
ATCCGGGAATACGAATGCAGGCGGTGCAATTGCCTACCGAGTACGTACCCGCAACCGGAGCTTCGAACCCCGGCACGAGTCGCTTGAATGAATTCGTAGAGGGGTTAGTTAAGGCCAGGATTGAATCTGCATGTTTCAGGATGCCGCCAATATAATAGAGACCGATTTCGGAAAAACGACCTCTGCCCTTGGCGTCGAAGAATAGCGATCCATTCTTGTCGGCCAGGAATTGATGACAGTGGAGCCCGGACCCCGGTTCGTTGAATAGCGGCTTCGGCATGAAAGTGGCCGACTTCTGCATCTTAAACGATTGGTTCTTAACAAAGTACTTAACCAGCATTGACTGATCGGCCATCTTGAGGAGGGAATTAAAACCGGTCTCGATTTCGTGCTGACCGCCGCCGCCTACTTCATGATGATGGTATTTCAACTCAACCCCGACCTTGGACAGCATCCATGATATTTCAGAGCGGAGGTTGTAGGTGCGGTCCATCGGCGGCCCAACGTGATACCCTTTTTTGTATGGAATTTTGTAACCCAGATTCTCGTCATCCAGACTTGCTGCCCATTGAGCTTCGCTGGAGTCCAAATCATAAAAAGCGGATTCGGGCCCCTGATGGAAATTCACTTTGTCAAAAACGTAAAACTCAAACTCCGGTCCAAAGATTGCTTTAGTTCCGGGGAGAATTTTGGAGAGATACTTTTCAGAAGCAGCCGCTACTCTTCGAGGATTGCGGGAATACGGGGAGATTTTACTCGATACATCCATAATGTCGCCCAGCATTGAAATAGTTGAACGATCAAAAAAAGGATCGACAAAGACAGTACTCGGAACGGGAAGAAGAATCATGTCACCGCGCTCGATTGACGAGAATCCGGGCAGCGATGAACCATCCACGCCGACTCCGGTTCGGAAGAGCTCGGCATTTAGTGAACTGATCGGCAGAGTTATATGGTGCCAGAGGCCAACCAGATCACAAAACTTGATATCTAAAAACTGGGCTTTTGTTTCGCGGGCGATCTTACGGACTTTTTCAAGCGACATTCCAAGAATCCTCCAACAAGGTACGATATATTTGTTTTCACATAAGGTAGTAAAATTCCCTGAAACGGCAAGATGAACTCGACTTATTCCTCCGGCTCGGTGGAAATTGCTAATTACAACTGAAATATTTCATCGCCTGGTGACAAAGGATGATGAGATGAGTCACTTCTTGTGTATAATCAACTGGATCAGGGCAATGATTTCGGGTGAAAAATGCCTTGATTATGAACTCAGGGATAATCCACAATAAACGATTCAGTGACCCATTACGTCCTTTGCTATAGGCCTTATTGTGCTTTCGGCTTGCATAACCAGAGGTCATTTGATATACTAAGGTGTCTATTTTTTTTCGATATTGTACTGGTCAGGAAGGCCTTAGAATCGATGACAGTGGTTCTACTGGGTGGACCTCTCGCAGGGATCAGCGCGGTCTGGTCGTTAACTGGATATTAAAGCTACTACATATAACGTAAGACTCGGAGGAAGATTTAAATGCGAGTTTTGAGTTTAACAATCCTGTCGCTGATGTTGATGTCAGGGGCAGTAATGGGACAGGCAGGAGGCTTTATTTCTCTGGATCATGTCGACGGAGTTCTTCCGGGTGATTCAGTACAAGTGGGCTCCAGCCTGAATTTTCATCTAAGACTCTCCAATAACACCGGCGGCGATATCTCCGGTTTCACCAATGGATTTATGTTGTATTCCCCCAATGGTGCCACCTGGGATACTTCTATGGCAGCAGAGACTGGTGCAATTTCTGACGCCATGATCAGCCAGCGGTTCATTAACCAATTCAGTGCCGACGGCTCTGGTGCCGACACCCTGGGTTTTGGAGGATTCAGAATATTTGAGACTGGAATACTCGACGGCTTTGACGAAATAACGTGGACGATAGAAACAGGATTAATCGGCATGGCCGATGACGGCAAGACGATCTGTATCGACACGTCGTTCTATCCTCCGGCCTCGGTTTGGAAATGGTCAACCACCGTGGGCGACATTTTCCCCGGCTGGTCAGGACCACATTGCCTTACAATTGTTGATACCAGCTTCACTCCCAATCAGGCACCGGTGTTGGCGCCGATTGGTCCCAAGGAAGTTGTCGAAGGTGATTTTCTTTATTTTGAAGTTTTTGCAACCGACCCGGATGGTGGAATACCGGTTCTGGAGATTATCTCTGGGCTTCCTTCAGGCGCGGGTTTTGATGACAGCAGCAATGGTATGGGTGCGTTCTGGTGGACCCCTGGTTTTGATCAGGCAGGTACCTATGATGTGATGTTCCGTGCTTCGGATGCTCAGGGAGCATCGGATAGTGAGATGGTCGTGATTACCGTTCACGACTTTGGATCAAGTGGCGGCTCGATAAGTATTATCGGAATCGACGGCCTCTCTGGCCCCGATACGCTTCGGACAGGACAGATCATCAATTTCTACTTTGCGGCCATGAACATGAGCGGCAACAATATATACGGATTCACTAATGGATTCGAGATATATTCCCCCTCCGGAGCACAATGGTCGCACTCATCCGGCCTTTTTGATGCAGATTTTGAATCACAATTTGATCTTGTCATACAGGTTGATTCATTTTCAAATAACGGATCAGGTGTAGACACTCTTGGATTTGGCGGAGCTAGAATAGCTTCACCCGGTATCCCTCACGGGTTTAGTGATTCCTGTTGGCAGATTTCGATTGGACCAATAGACTCAATGTATGCTGGCGGGACAATATGTATCGACTCATCATTTTACCCTCCGGCCGGTATATGGTACTGGTCGTCCAGTTCCATTGGTATGACGCCGGATTGGGGCGGACCGCATTGCTACACCATTGAAGCGGGCGGTGTCAGCACTCCCGAGATCGTCTATGTCTGGCCCAATTCTGCATTCCAGGGGGAGACGCTATGGGTTGAGATGACCGGTCACAACACACATTTCTTGAGTTCTTCATCCACAACGGTGCGCTTGCGAAGTGGTCTCAATTATATATATGCCAACAGC
>JAUXBO010000054.1 GCA_030619345.1 Candidatus Zixiibacteriota bacterium
ACATGCAGACCAACATAAGTATCTTTCAGCACCCTCTGACCGATGTTACGAATTGCAATATCGATAAGTACCAAATCCTGAGAATAGCTGTACGCCCAGGCGTACGAACTCTGAGTGATTTCAAGTCCCAGCGGGATATGGCGACGGGAGGAAAAATAATCATGGGAACTACCGTGCAGCGTGTCATAATAGACGGCAATAAAATCCTGTTCGGAACGAGCCAGATCCGTTTCGGCGAATTCTTCCTCCAGAATGGAGCGATAGATCATATCCCCTTCCGGAGATGCCGCCGGGTGGAATTCCTGCCCATCGTTGGCCCAACCATCGAGTCCGGTCGATACCAGGGTATCCTCGTTGGCAATCGCGCCAACCCAAAGCGAAGCGTACGCCAAATGTTCTATCCTGCTCCGCAGGGGAAATTCCGCCGCATAGGAGATTGACTCACCGGTGAGACAATCCACAAATCCATAACGGCCGGTGCTGCTGTAGAACTGGCGATAAAGTCCAAAAGTCCCGTTGTTTTGCACAACCAGCCCAAGTCGGCCGATATCATGAACTACCTGACAATACGCCGGAACCTCATCTGCCCCGTTAGCTGTGGCACTGATCATGACCGGCGAAAATGGTTGGCGGGCGAGAGTAATTGTGGCAACCCCCAATACTAAAATAAAGGATGCCAGGAACAATCTCAAAATAGGACCTACTGTGCTGTGTGACCGATTTAAAAACATCATATTAGTATACGGGCGAAAGCCGGGACCGCCAAATGATTAGAAGCAAAGCGCCTGATTCTGCGCTGCAAATCGGCATTGCTGAGTAGTTGATATTTCATTACTTGATTTCTACGTATCTAATCACTTTTTGTTGACTCTGAACGTTTTGAATCCAATTCTTCAATATGGCAAGGATGACAAAACCCCCGGATGGACGTCTGATTATCTCTATAATCAGTCCGTCGGTTGATGCTGTTGCTGACTCATTGGCCGTTCTGGAAAAGAAATTCGGTCGGGTCGACGCTGAAACAACGGAGATCGATACCAGTTGCAAGGATCGCTATCGAGAGGAAATGGGGGATAATCTCTACCGCCGCTTTTTCGCTTTTGAGCGCCCGGTAGCCATGGACGCCCTGGCCGATCTCAAATCTATCTGCTATAAAATAGAGCCGATGTTTGCCGATCAGGTCGGTGACTTTATCTTCCGTACCGTGAATATTGATCCCGGAATTCTGACTCCAAATAATCTGGTCATGACTTCTCATCGCCCCAAAAACCACCGTGTTTACCTTCGCAACGGGATCTATGCCGAAATGGCCCTGATCTATTCCCAGGGCATGTTTATGCGTCTACCCTGGACTTCTGATGATTTCTGCGACGGCGAGGCGATAGAGTTTTTTGACTTCCTAAATTCCGAAGAGTACTCCAAAGAAAACGGCAAGTCCGGCGGCCTCAATGCGGCCTGCCTGTAAACTTCGTTCGACTCAACTGGTCCCCCAGATACAAAACAGATTCTACCGGGCAGCTTAATCTTGTTGATTTTCAGTCGTAGTCGCGTTTCATACTGCAATAAAATAGGAATCCCGAAAATCGCGTGATTCAAGACGCAATATCGCTTGTAAAAGGAATAGAATGGAAAAATTCGTAATTAACGGCGGAAGACGGCTTGAGGGCTCAATCAAGGTAGATGGTTCCAAGAATGCTGCGCTACCAATCATTCTTGGGGCTCTCATGATTCCCAAGGGGGAATCTGTAATCAGAAACGTCCCACCGCTCAGAGATATCTTTACAGCCATAAAGGTAATGGAGTTTGTCGGCGCCAAAGTCTCGTATGATCCCAAGATTTGCGTTATGACGGTAGATGCCAGCAATATCACTGAGAATACTGCCCCCTACGAACTAATGCGACAGATGAGAGCTTCGTTTCTGGTACTGGGACCGCTGCTGGTCCGATGCGGCGAAGCAAGAGTATCCCTGCCCGGAGGTTGTTCGCTTGGTTCTCGCCCAGTCGATTATCACATCAAGGCCTTTGGCGATCTGGGCGCTGAGATATCCGAAGAAGCCGGCTTTGTAATTGCCAAAGCCAGCAAGCTTCGTGGCGGAATGGTTTACTTTGACCGTCCTTCGCATACCGGAACAGAGAATATCTTGTATGGGGCCATCACGGCAAAAGAGCAGACGATCATAACCAATGCTGCCTGTGATCCTGAAATTATCGATGTCGCAAAATTCTTAAATGCGTCGGGAGCAAGAATCAGTGGAGCCGGAAGCCCTACGATTGTTGTTGAGCCTGTCTCAGAGTTGAAGGCAGTGGACTATACGATTTCTGGTGATCGCCTGGTAGCCGGAACCCTGATGATGGGTGCCGCTATTACCGGCGGAAAGGTCGAGGTCAGCGGACTGGACCCGGATTGGATGAGTATTGTCTGTCTAAAACTGCTCGAAATGGGATGCGATGTCAGCACTACCGACTCCAGTATTACCGTGACTGGTCCCAGTGACCAGAATAAGCTGTACCCTGTAAACATTACTACTTTCCCCTATCCGGGCTTTCCCACGGATTTACAGGCTTGTATTATGGCAGTATCTTGTATTGCATCGGGAACATCTTATATAAGAGAAACCGTTTTTGTAGATAGGTTTGTTCATACGATGGAATTGCGGCGACTCGGAGCCGACGTAGCCGTTTCTGGAGCTGAGGCTGTAATCCAGGGAGTTAAGGAATTGACCGGGGCAGCCATCATGGCCCCCGATATTCGCGCTGGTGCCGGGCTGGTTCTGGCCTGTCTGGCCGCGAAAGGTACCTCGGAACTCCTTCGTATTTATCATGTTGATCGTGGATACTACCGGTTGGAAGAGAAGTTCAACCAACTTGGTGCCGATATAAAAAGAATGCAGAGTTAACTATCTGCGAGGGAACATTCGTCCATTTGGTAGGACCTTGGTCCCTGTATTAATCCTGTCCGGTCCCGCCGCTGTCCAAGTCGTGATCCGGCCGGGCTGAGTCAATATGATACCAGGAGTTTTACTACCCATGAATATCTTTCGGACAGCTCTTTTACTTTTAGCGCTTGTTGCAATCGGAGCCGATATCGGTGCACAAGAAACCTATTTCGGCAAGAATAAAGTCAGATACAAAGACTTTGAATGGTCCTACATTCAGACCAGGCACTTTGATATTCATTTCTACGAAGATGCGTACAATACGGCCAAATTCTCGGCATCAGTGCTCGAATCATCTTACGTCGAAATCACCAGCGAACTGAACTACAGGATTCAGAAAAGGGTCCCGGTATTTGTTTACAATTCCCACAATGACTTCCAACAGACGAACATAATCTCATCTCTAATCAGTGAAGGTGTCGGGGGATTCACCGAAGCATTCAAGAATCGCATCGTAATACCGTTTACCGGATCGTATGAAGATCTTCGGCACGTTCTTCATCACGAACTGACCCATGCCGTGACCTATGACATGCTATACGGAAACGCCTTTTCTTCATTACTTTCACGCCAGCGCTTATTCCATCTTCCCCTCTGGTTCGCCGAAGGATATGCGGAGTACTCTTCCCGCCACGGCTGGGATTATTTTTCCGACATGTTTGTCCGCGATGCTACCATTAATGGGTATCTTGCACCACCACAATACCTGGGTGGGTTTCTGGCCTACAAGCAGGGTCAGGCGATGGTAAAATATATCGCTGACACTTACGGCGAACAGCGCCTGGGTGAAATACTCCGCAAGGGCAAGATACATCTAACCATGAACAAGGCCCTCAAAGATGCGCTCGGAGTTGATCAAAAGAAATTCTGGGAAGATTTCTCCAAGGAAATGAAACGGAGATACTGGCCCGAGATAGCACTTCGAAAAGAGGTTGATGAGATATCGCATCAGTTGACCAAAGCGCGTGAAGACGGCTCATATTTCAATGAGAAGCCGGAGTTCCTTCCCGATGGCGACCATCTGATAATCTTCTCGGATAAGTCTGACTTCACCGAGATCGTCATGATTTCAGCCGAAGACGGCCAGAACCGAAAGAGTCTGGTAAAATCTCAGCGATCCGGCGATCTGGAGTCACTACATTCGTATGTATCTGGAGTCTCAGTTTCACCAGATGGACGCAACATGGTGTTTGTGGCCAAGTCGCAGGGAAAAGAGGCGCTCTTTTTCCACGACCTTAAGAAGAACAAGACTTATCACAAAAAAAGATTCGCCTACTACAACATAATCTCACCGGTCTGGTCGCCGGACGGTAAAAAAGTAGCCTTCTCTGCTCTTAACAATCACACCAGAGACCTTTTCGTTTACAATATTAAGGATGATGGCGTAAGACAGATAACGAATGACAGGTATGACGATGTTTACGCCAGTTGGATGCCGGATTCAAAGAAAATTATCTTCTCGTCTGACCGACCGCATCCCAACAACGTATTTGTAGAGATCGAGAAGCACAAGTACGTCCAATCGGGCGCATACATGCCGGGTGATTTTGAATACGGTAAGTATAATATATTTGAAGTTGATCTGTCTGAATTTGCGGTCAAGCCGATTGATGTCGGTCCCGGCGACAATAAATCGCCGAGAGTCTCACCGGACGGCAAAACGGTCGCGTTTATTTCCAATCGGAACGGTATCGATAATATCTATGTCGCTTATCTGGATACTACGCGATATTACGCCCTAACTGATATCCTCAGTGGCATAACTGCCCTGAGCTGGTCACCCGAAGGTGATGAAATTGCCTTCTCTGCTTTTCATAAGGGCGCTTTTGATGTCTTCATTCTTGAAGACCTGGTTCCGGCCGGTGAGGACGGAATACTCACGATGACAGACTTCATGCTGGGGAAATACAACCTCCTGCGCAAAGAGACCGCCCGCAAACTAATTGCTGAGCATCGCTCAAAGATTGACGACAGCCTCGTCCTCGCACATGACAGCGACCCAAATGTCGATCCTCCCGATGATTCTCTGACCGTTGACAGTTTGTCCCTGGCTGCTGACAGTTCAATTATAGCGAATGACAGTTCTCTTCTGGTCGCAGTCGATGACAGCCTGACAACTGCAACGATTATCGATGACGAAAACGTTTCAGATGGCCTGCCGGACGTAGTCAAGGATTCGATAGTTACCGAAAGCGGAGTTTATGACGACGAATACGTTCATGTTTCGGAGTTAAAAAGCGATCCACTTGACTCTCTGATGAAAGACGTTCGAGGTGAGGGCGGAGCACCCGCAAAATATACTTTGATTGATGAACCAGCATCATTTGACTCGATTCCCCCGCAACTGGATGACGGAGAGTTTGCCATTAGTAAGTACCGGGCAAGATTCACGCCCGACTATGTGGGTGGTGGGTTCTCGTATGACACTTTCTTTGGACTGAGGGGACAGTCGTTTTTTGTATTTTCTGACTACCTCGGCAACCATCAGTTCTACCTGGCTACCGATCTTGTAAACACAATCGATCAATCAAACCTGCAACTCTTCTACTTTTATAACAAGAAACGAACCAATCTCGGCTTTGGTGTCTTCCACACCAAGAACTTCTACCTGGACGCTTTTGACTTCCTGTTTTCAGATCGTTTCTATGGCGTGCAAGCGCTGGCCAATCGACCATTCTCGGTGTTTAGTCGGGTAGAACTGACGGCGTCTCAATACTTCATCGACCGGCAATATTACGACCTGGGCGACCCGCGTGATGATCGTAGTTCCAAGGTCACGACCGGGGCCATATCATATACATTTGACAATGTTCTCTGGGGAATTACCGGGCCGGTGAATGGTCGTCGTATTAAAGTAACCGCCACGCACGGCGTTAATCTTTTCGACAAATCTGACATTAGTTTTACGGCCGTAGAGTTTGACTATCGAAAATACTGGCATATGGCCAAGACTTTCACCATGGCCTGGCGTCTCTCTGGTGGAGCATCGTTTGGCGATACACCAAAACAGTATTTCCTGGGTGGAACAACCAATTGGATTGGTAATCAGACTCTGGACGCCAAGGTATATGAAGTCGAGAACCTCTATTTTGCAGATGTGGTCACACCGCTGCGGAGTATTGACTATTACTCAATGAGTGGAACCCGCTACGGCCTGATGAATTGGGAATTTAGATTTCCGATGATCGAATACTTCGCCATGCGATATCCTCTGCCGCTAATTATTAGCCGGGTTCAGGGCGCATTGTTCCTTGATATGGGAGCGGCCTGGGAAAAAAGTGATTTCAAAGGCGGGACATCAGAGGGCGGCAACCGACTAAACGATATTAAGTCCGGATTTGGTTATGGAATGCGAGCAAATCTCGGATTCATAGTGCTTCGGTTTGATCAGGCATGGGGAACGGATTTCCGCAAGGTTTCCGAAAAGCCTTCATATTATCTGTCAATTGGCGCCGATTTCTAATTACACCGAGATATAGGCAAAGAAAAAACGCGGCCGATATGACCGCGTTTTTTTGTTCGTCAAATTCCGTTGCGAGATTTCTATCTCTTCTTCTTATGTACTGAGCAGAATTTACTTCTACCGTCAGTGAAGCGTTTGCAACGTTTGCCGTCTTTTGTCTTCGCTGCGCAACGAATTTTCTTAGTGGCCTTCTTGGCAACTTTCCGCTTTGGCGCAGCTTTCTTCTTCGAGGCGGCTTTCCTCTTGGCCGGTTTCTTCCTGGCCACTACCTTTTTCTTCGGGGCCGCTTTCTTTCTCTTGGGAGCTGCTTTCTTCTTCCTTGCAACTGCCTTCTTCTTCGGGGCGGCTTTCCTCTTCACGGTTTTCTTTGCTTTGCGCATTGAACATCCTCCATAATTGTTATGTTCACACGTAAGAACGTTTGTTTAAAAATTATGTCAAGAAAAAAACCTCAAACAATTTGCTTCAATGCAAATAGATTTTTGATCAAGTAAAAAGATAATGCCGTCACCGGTATCAATTAGATCAACGATTCTCTGAACAAATCGCACAAAAGCGCGACCGCATACATGAGTCGATCAACGTTTGCTCCGTCGACGTGCAGTGCTGCTTTTCTTATCGCTCCTGCTTTCATTATTCGGTTCGTCGTTCTTGCGCCCGAAATTTTGGAAGGCGATAGCCATCTCATAGAGTTTCTTGTCAGCCTGATCCATAACCGAGCCGGGAGTAAATTTACCGCTCGACAAAAGTCGTCCTGCCTTCACGCCGGTAAGAATCTCAATTCCCTGGTTGATATCTTTCACAGAAAAAATTTGGAATTTACCCTGATCAATGCTCTCAATGACATCGGGGCGGAGCATCAAGTCTTTCACATTCTGATGTGGTATCAGAACTCCCTGATTACCGGTCAGACGGCGGGATTTGCAGACATCGTAAAATCCTTCAATCTTCTCGTTTACACCACCAATCGGCTGAATTTCACCTTTCTGATTCACCGACCCGGTAACCGCGAGTCCCTGATTGATGGGAATATTGGTCAATGAAGAAAGAATAGCATAAATCTCTGTCGAAGATGCCGAGTCACCGTCAACACCACTATAAGATTGCTCAAAAGATATCGAAGCAGACATTACCAATGGTTTGTTCTGGGCAAACATTTGTCGCAGGTAGCCGGAGAGAATTAGAACACCTTTATTATGTGTCGGTCCACTCAGGTCGGCTTCTCGTTCGATATTGATCACACCGGCTCGGCCAAGCGAGGTATTGGCGGTAATACGGGATGGCCGACCAAATGTGTGATCGCCGGTAGCATAGACGGCCAGGGCGTTGATCTGCCCCACCGCTTTTCCGGTAGTCGAGACCAGGATAGTTCGATCGTCATACCGCTCCTGTATTTTATCCTCAATCAGATTCGAACGCTGCCGCTTTAATCTGATGGCACAGTAGACATCTTCTCTGGATACCCTCTTGCGTTTTTTCTGAGCGGCGCAATAAGATGCCTCACGGATAATGTCAGAAATGAGAGTGAATCGGGTCGTTAGCTCATCTCTGCAACCAGACATCTTTTTGCCATACTCAACAACGGCCTGCATACCTGCGAGATCAAACGGAAGAAGATCGTTGTCTTTAACAACCCGGCCTATGAACTCAAAGTATTTGCGATAATTGGCGTTGTTGGCCTTAATCACATTGTCGAATTCGGCCTTGATCTTGAAAATCTTCTTGAAGTCTTCGTCCATTCCCAAAAGCAGCGCGAATACCCGAGAGTCCCCTTTGAGTACGACTTTTATATCAACCGGAATGGGTTCCGGCTTAATACCGGATCCGGCAAACATATTAAATGGATCGTACCCGGTTATTTCCAACTCTCCGTTGAGCAAGGTCCGCTTAAGCTGCGTCCAAACACCCGGTTCGATCAGTAAGTCAACTGCATTGGCCACCAAAAAACCACCCGAGGCTTTCAATAGTGAACCGCCAAAAATCCTTGTGAAGTCAGTTCGCCAATAGCCAAACCGGTCAACAACGCGTTCCAATGAACCGAATAGTTTTTTGTACGATGGGGATTTCTCAATGATTATTGGCACCTGTTCCGTTTCGCCATTATCAACGATCAAATTGACGCTAAACTCTTCGAACGGCTCCTGCTTACGATAGGGCGGCGCCTCTTCCTCACCCCGTCGTGGATGGGCCTCACGGAAACGGTTCAGGTCCTCAAGCATAGCTTCCTGAACATCATCGAGATAGGCTGTCACTTTTTCCACGGGGAAGCGCTTTTTGAGCAGATTCACTTTGTCCGTCACCAAAGGGGCAACCATTGAGAAGTTGAGTTTTTCGATCCCGTCTTCAAGTTTGGTGGAAAGTTTCTTGGATTCAACGGTGGTGACGTCGAATTCACGTCGGAGTGAATCCCAGGTACGTCGAAGCTCATCAAGCTTCGACATGGAAAATTTCCCTTCACGCTCCAGTCGCTCCAGTTTCTCAAACGAGGACGGTTCTTCATCAACCAGTGGCTGGATTTCATTGCGCACTCCCATACCGGATTGAATCTGAACCATAACAAATCCTGCCTCGGTGAGTTTCTCCTCAAAGTTGTGGATCAGTTCCTTCTGTCGCCCTTCAAATTCCCGCACAATGCGGCTGTTACGGTCTTTGTAATCTTCGGACATGAAAATCTTGGGAACAATTTTCCTGAGCGATTCGATCAGATATTTCATGTCCCGCTTGAAAGTACGACCATCGCCGGCTGCAAATGTCAGGACTTTTGGATTGTCAGGATTCTTAAAATTATTAACGTAGCAAATATCCTTGAGTACGGGCTCATGATGATCGAGCTGCTGCAATAGATGCTTTATGGTAGTGGCACGCCCCGTACCGGCCGGTCCCGTCACGAAAATATTGTAACCGCGCGACTTTACGGCCAGTCCGGTCTTTATCGACTCGACCGCGCGATCCTGTCCGATGATGTAACTACAGGGGTTTAAATCTTCGGAACCTTTGATACCGGCGGGGGCATAATCGACCGTGTAGTCAAGCTGCTTGCGAGTGAGTCCGAGATTTTTCGGTTTTGCTGTCTTCTTCTTTTTCTGAGCGGGCATTGTTGACTCCTTAGGTAGTACCTCAATTAACGCGAATATAGGCGGATCGCTGGCACATTCAAGATAATAATCCGTGTCGGCCATCTGCTTGTTCGCTACAAAAATGGGATTTTGTACTCAGAATCAAAAAATGGGTAATGTCATGCCATTTTGACAGGTAAGCCTGGCGAAAATGTGATGAATTATGCAAGAAATCTGGAATTAGTAAGTGGTTTGGGGCCATTCAATTAGGCGTGTGGCTCCGCACAACGCATTGTCACACAGCCAATTAGCTTGACTTGACAAAGTTTGATTTCGACCTATACTGGTCTTGTTGCTTTTTAGCATTGCGCGTTGAATGTAGGCGGTATCGTCTAGTGGTTAGGACCGATGGTTCTCAGCCATCAAACCGGGGTTCGATTCCCCGTACCGCTATAATTCGAACGATGGAGGCCGGTCTTCTTCCCGGCCTTTGTCGTATCTACCGCTCAACAACCCTATCGCACACAGATTATCAACTTCCGATTGTGGATACCCAGTATTACATTAGCATGTGAATCGGAATTGTTCAGGACTGTGTTATCCTGACACACTACCCAGAAACAACTTGGCTATGCTACGAGATATGAGCGACTCTCACCGTGGCACGTCAGTTGCTATTTCTGAATTCAAAAGGACTTTCGGGAGGTAAACTCAATGAGAATCTGGATCACAGCGCTGTTGGTCTGTGTCGTCTTGGCTGCATCAGCAAATGGTGAAAGCAGAGACACTCTATCTGGGCAAAAAAAAGGAATTCTGGAAGGGATCATCGTCGATGCCAATACCTCGGAACCAATACCGCGTGCGACGATCAGGGTTCTCCAGAGTGGATTCTCAACTATGGCCAACGACGACGGACGTTATCGCCTCCTTCTTCCGCCGGGAAACTGGGAGCTTTCGGTCAGCCATGTGACACATTACACACAAAATGTGAGTATTAGCCTGTCTGACAGCTTGATGATTCGGGATATCAGTTTGGTCCCTTCGGTTGTCGTCATTAAAGGCACGACTGTTTATTCGCGAGACTATAATGCGGGGCAGGAAATAATCCTGAAAGCTATTCAACGAAAACAGGAAATTCTGAAACGCCTGAACGACTACCAGTACGAAGCCTACAGTAAGTTTTTTGTCAGCGACTTAAGCAAAGAGGGAGTTGAGAGCATTATGCTCATTGCCGAATCACAGACAACGGCGTACTGGGAGTATCCTGATCGATATAAAGAGATTATCACCG
>JAUXBO010000278.1 GCA_030619345.1 Candidatus Zixiibacteriota bacterium
GGGCGTCGAACACCTATGTTTGGAAAATTTAGAAAACTCCACTTTGTTGGGATCGGCGGAGCCGGAATGTCCGGAATTGCTGAGATTCTCCATAATCTCGGATTTAGTATTAGCGGCTCAGATAGTACGCCAAGCAAAGTAACCGAGTACCTGGTCGAATTGGGCGTCAGCATGCAGTCCTCGCACGCCGGTTCAAATGTCGCTGACTGTGATGTTGTGATTATTTCTTCGGCGGTGGGAGAGGGTAACCCGGAAGTTAAGCAGGCACGCTCACTTGGAATCCCGGTTATCAAGCGGGCAGAGATGCTGGGCGAATTGATGCGTCTTAAATTCTCGATTGGCGTTGCCGGAACCCACGGCAAAACTACGACCACTTCAATGATCGGTCGCATCATGCAACTGGCCGAACTTCAGCCGACGTTGATAGTCGGAGGTATTGTCTCTGAACTCGGCACCGGAGCGGCCCTCGGAAACGGAGATTACCTGGTGGCCGAGGCTGATGAATATGATCGCTCTTTCCTGGCCATGTTCCCAACGGTGGCTGTGGTCACCAACATTGAAGCCGATCATCTTGATTGTTATGACGGTATGGATGATCTGCTGAATTCATTCGTGAGTTTTATGAATCGTGTTCCCTTCTACGGTTCGGCGGTTGTCTCAGCCGATGACCCCAATCTGCAGGAGCTTCGTGACCGGATAACCCGTCCCAAGGTAACCTTTGGATTCGCGCAACATGCTGACTATCGAGCAGTTGATTTGACTCTGACCGAAAGCCGAGCAGCTTTTAGCGTTTATCATAAAGAGTCTCTCCTGGGCGAGATCATGCTTCCCATGCCGGGACGATACAATGCATCTAATGCGATGGCGGCTGTTGCCACCTGTTCAGAATTGGAGATACCATTTGAGATTATTGCCGATGCTTTGTCGAAGTTTGGAGGCATAGGCAGGCGATTTGAATTGGTCGGCGAAACTAACGACATTCTATTGTTCGATGACTATGCTCACCATCCTTCGGAAGTCAGAGCAACGCTGGAGATGACTCGTGAAGCTTACTCCCGGCGGATAATCGTAGTATTTCAGCCGCATCTATATAGTAGGACACAACTGTTAAGTTCCGATTTTGCGGAAGTTCTGGCCCTGGCCGATAAGTGCATCCTCACTGACATCTATCCCGCGCGCGAGGAACCGATACCGGGTGTAACTTCCAAACTCATTGCTGATCTGGCTGCCGAAAAAGGGATAGGTGATTTTGAGTATGTCGGCACCAAAGACCATGCGGTGCCAAGAGTGGTAGAAATGGCCAGACCAAATGATCTGATAATCACAATGGGAGCCGGGTCTATAACTCATATCCGGCAAGAGATACTTGAGGGTTTGAAGAAAAAATGAGTTTTGTCACAATAAAGAGAATCAAAGCTGCGATGTTGGGTCTGATTGTATTCAGTTTGACACTTGCACTAACTGTAAACTTCACCGGACTGTTTGTGCTACAGGCTGTAGAGGTTGACGGCGCCGAGATTGACAACTGGCAGGAACGATTTGATCTACTCACTAGTGCACCCATTATGAGCCTTCCGGTAGATAGTGTCGCCTGCCAGATTTTGGGTGGCAAGGGGATATACAAAGTTGATCTGTCGTTAAACCTTCCCGACAAAGTCATCATTACGACCAATCAATTTGAGTCTGTCTGCTTAATCCTCAATAAGTCAACCGGCCGCATGTTTGCGCTGGATGAATCCGGGCGCGTAATTCCTGTCTCGGCAGATCATCAGGGGACGGGTATGCCGGTAATCTCGGGAACTGAGTGTGGTAAGATTTATCGTCGGTGCCGTGACCCGCGGCTGCCTTCTCTGGTCAGTGAATTAGTGCGACTCCGCGAGGAGCATGTCGACCTTTATCACCTGATAGAGGAAATTGATATGTCACGATCAGCCTGCGCCGTTGTATCGGTGACGGGACTTGATTACCGCCTTAAAGTAAGAACTCATGCGTTTTATGGAGATATGATAAGATTTACGGAATTTGTAACCAGGTTTGATCCTTCACTGGAAAACACAAAGTACCTGGACTTCCTTAACGAAAACATGATCGTGCGTCGGAGTAAAAGAGGGTAATATGGCGCAAGAGAATATCATCGCCGCTCTGGACATCGGAACGACCAAAATAACTGCGCTGGTTGGTGAAATGGATGACGCCGGCGGTATCTATGTCATTGGACACGGAACCGCGCCATCGGAGGGACTTCGCCGCGGAATTGTTATCGATATGGAACGAACCGTCAAATCGATCCGAAAAGCAATCGAAGACGCACAGATGGTATCCGGCACTGAAATTGACGGCGTCACGGTTGGTATCGCCGGGGAACATATTCGTTCGATAAATAGTCACGGCGTTGTGGCCGTAAATCGTTCCGATAATGAAATCACTTCCGCGGACGTCAACCGTGCCATAGATGCCGCTCGAACGGTAGCCATCCCGGTTGATCGGGAGATTATTCACGTTATCCCGCAACAGTATTCCGTAGACGAACAGGGCGGGATCAAAGACCCTGTCGGAATGACCGGCGTAAGGCTGGAAGTGGAAGCGCATATTGTTACGGCATCGGTTACATCGGCGCGGAATATCTACCGCGCCCTGGAACGATGCCACTTGGAAGTGAATCATATGGTGCTTGAGGCGCTGGCCCAATCAAGTTCGCTCTTAACCGAACATGATATGGAAAACGGGGTGGTTGTGGTCGATCTGGGCGGGGACATTACGAATATCGCTGTCTTTTATGAAGGCGCTATTCGGCACACGGCTGTCGTTTCGCTCGGTGGAAAAAATGTCACCAACGATATTGCTATCGGCTTGCGCACGCCGGTGGCGAGCGCTGAGAATCTAAAAATTCAGAGCGGGGCGGCCATGTCGCTGGTGGTTGATCCTGAAGAAATGATCAGTGTTCCAACTGCCGATGGAAGTCAGGGCAAAGAGGTCTCTCGCAACGTGCTCTCGTCGATTATCGAGCCACGCATGGAGGAAATTCTATCGCTGGTCCAGCGAGAAATAAAGCGAGCCAATGTTGGTGATCTTCTGGCCGGAGGTATGGTGCTGTCGGGCGGAGGTTCTTTACTAACGGGAACTCGCGATCTGGCCGAACAGATTTTTGACATGCCAGTCCGCCTCGGGCGCGGCGACCGCGTTGAACATACCCCGGAAGAAATTGCCGATAGCCGCTATGCAACGGCTCACGGCCTTTTGATTTATGGGTTCAACCACGATCCCGTTGGTGAGAAGAGCTCCATGAAAGTAAAGGGGATGCTCAAACGTTTTGAGAATTGGATAACAAGGAAGTTGTAATAATAGAGGAATTCTGGAGGAAC
>JAUXBO010000101.1 GCA_030619345.1 Candidatus Zixiibacteriota bacterium
AACAGTAAGAATCGGCGGTGTATTCACCGAGGCGTTGACTGTAATCGTCACTGTGTCGACATAATCGCAGTAATGGAACAACTCGAAGAGATGATCCGAACTTCCCGATCCGGGAATGGCAACTGTGAACGAGTCAGCAGTGAACAGACTTCCGTTGTAGTAGATGGAATCGATTGGCCAGGCAACTTCAGCCGGAGCGGGCAACGTGACCAAGCCCGGCTGACAGAAAAAGAAATCATAACTGACATCGGGTATGTCGATAGGTTCTCTTGTGATCTGTTCGTAAGTGAATGTATCAACTACCGAGGCACCGCAAGCATCGACGACTTCAAAGATTATAGTCGCCATGCCGGACCATCCGCCAACCACACAGTAGATGAAGCCACCAGTCAAATAAGATCCGGGAGGGCCACTAATCAGATTGTATTCTACAATATTATTGTCTGGATCCTCTATGCCTCCGATACCAAAGCACGATGTGTCACCGGGACACATAGATGCGGAGGACGGTGGGTTCCAGTCGATGGTGGGTGGCTGGTTAAATGTTGCCACTACGCTCACCGTCGATGTATCGGCGCGTGCGCATGAATCGACAACAATATAGACAAAGCTCAAATCACCGCTCGTTTCCGAGATCGTGTAGCAGACATCGGTTCCCGGTGAGTAAGCAGACCCGTTCATTGTCCAGGTCAGATTAGTGCCGCAGAATGAGACACTCGGCGCGGGAATACATCCGGCCGCAGTGTCACACAGCAAGCCGTGATCAATGGTTTGATCAGCCGCGAGCAGTGGGGCGTCACAAATTCCGACCACGATACAGTAAGAGGCTGTGTCCGCCAGTCCGCAGGTGTCGGTTACTATAACGGTGTTACAGTAAACGCCGGTGGTGTCAGCTGTGAAACAGACCGTTCCTGCAACCAGATCAACCGTACCAAAGTCGGCGCTCGACGTGATACTGTTGCCGATATCGACAACCGTCAGGTCGGCACAGACTAACTCACCAGCCGAACAGAGGTTAATAGAATCGGGGGCTGTAATCGTCAGCACCGGTGCGGTATTGATCTCAAGATTTATAGTGACCGTTTTGAGGCAGAAATTGCCGCATTCATCGGTGCAGATGAAATCTACAACGACAGTCTCACTGCCGCTGGTGGCATCATAGCACCATTCACCGGAAACCATTGTTCCCGGTCCGGAACTGATTTGGCAGTCTATTGTGTTCGAGCAATTGTCCGTGGCTGTGACCGGAAGACAGATTGTGCCAAGATCGCAAAGAACAATCGTTGTATCATTTGGCAGCTGGCAAACCGGGTCGGTCGTATCCTGAACCGTAATAATCTGAGTGCAGGTGTCAGCATTGCCGCAGACATCAGTGGCGATCCACTGACGAGTTATAGTGTAGTTATCGGTACAGGCTCCCGGAGTGGTCGATTCGCTGAACGTAACGACCGGAGCGGGATCGCAGTTATCAGTCGCGGTAAGAGTCGGAGCGGTCGGAACCGCATCACACTCTACTGTAATATCAGTTGGGCAAGTCTGGTCAAAGGCCGGTGCCGTGGTGTCTTCAACCGTAATAACCTGTGTACAGGTGTCAGCGTTACCGCAGACATCAGAAGCAACCCACTGACGAGTTATAGTGTAGTTATCGGTACAGGCTCCCGGAGTGGTCGATTCGCTGAATGTAACAACCGGAGCGGTATCGCAATTATCACTGGCGGTCAGAGTCGGGGCGGTCGGGACCGCGTCGCACTCAACCGTCATATTGGTAGGACAGGCTTGATCAAAGATAGGAGCGGTTGTATCAAGCACTGTTATGATCTGAGTGCAGGTATCGGCATTACCGGCATCGTCGATGGCAATCCATTCCCGAGTCAGGACATAATTGTTGGCGCAACTTCCGGCTGTGGTCGATTCGCTGAAAGTGACGACCGGAGCGAGATCGCAATTGTCGGTCGCCGTGAGAATCGGTGCCGTCGGCACGGCGCTGCATTCTACCGTGGTATCATTGGGGCAGGCTTCGACAAAGATCGGAGCGGTGTTGTCCTGCACCGTAATGACCTGAATGCAGGTGTCGGCATTGCCGCAGTCATCGGATGCTATCCACATGCGGGACAGCGTATAGTTTCCGGCGCCGGGAAGAGTCGTCTCGCTGTATGTCACCACCGGAGCGGGATCACAATTGTCGGTAGCGGTCAGAGTCGGGGCGGTCGGGACAGCATCGCACTCTACTGTTACATCAGCCGGGCAGGCGACGTCAAAAACAGGAGGAGTTGTATCCTCGACTGTAATAATCTGAACACAACTGTCAGCATTTCCGCACTCATCCGCAGCGACCCAGGTACGAGTCAGGGTATAGGAGCCGGTGCAGACACCCGGAGTATTTGTCTCAGAGAATGTAACGGTCGCGGTGCCACAGAGGTCTGTAGCTGTCAGCGTTGGTGCAGTAGGAATTGCATCGCACTGAGCGGTCACATCGGCGGGGCCGGGCTGGTCGAACATCGGAGCCGTGGTGTCCTGAATAGTAATTATCTGCTGGCGGGTGGTAAGAGTGTCGGTGCCGCCTTCGACTACCGCCCAGGTGCGAGTGATGACCGACTCATTGAAGCGTGTTCCAGTTGTCGATTGATCGCTGTAGCCAAGTGTAATAACTCCGCAATCGCCGGTAGTTGAATAGGTCGCCGATCCGGTATTGGAAGTATCTGTCGATTGATCGCACTCCAGAGTAATATCCGGTGGGCAGGTAATCATTGCTGTGCAGGGAATTGAACAATCACCGATGGGGATGATCGCCGTATCTTCCGCGCAGCATTCCAGAAAAGCACAACCAGATACAGTGTCACATACAGATACTATAATGGTGACGTTTGAATAGGTGCCGGTTCCGTCGACAGAGTATGTAATCGAACTGGTTCCCTGTCCACTTACAATAGACCCTCCGGTTACCGTCCAATCATAGCTGTCGGCTCCTGCCGGAGTTGAACACGTATAGGTTGAGTCGGCACAAACCGAGTCAGCGATAGCACAACTCAATGCAACAGAAGGTGCCGTGCACTGTGTTATACCGTGTACGGAACGGTTCTGGCTTCCGCCACTGCCGTCGAATAGCACGGACATGTGATATGGCGCACCGGAGAGAGAAGAAGCACCATTGTCAATACCCCAGGTAATAGGCGTGCCTTCGGATAGGTGACCACCCCAAAACAATCCAGCGCTACCGTCGTCGTCGACCGTGAAATAAACTCGAATCGTGATGTCTCGGTCCGAGGTAGTACCGCCAAAAGTGTATAACCCCATTGAGTCCAGGATAACATTATATGCGCTAATATTCCGGGGGCCGTCTAACGGGAACGATCCATTTGTGATATCGGCCATGTCACCGGGAATAGAAACATAGCTGGAGCTGTCAGAGGGGTCGGGGAAAGCAAGTGAAGCCGTCGGAGTCGTGCAGCCGGACGGGGGAGAAGTGGCGATAGTACCGCAGACACCACCAGAGGCGGCAATTGCAACCGCTTCAGAGAGGTCATAATCGGTCAGGTAGTCGAAGGCATGTATAGTGGATTTAGTGGCATCAAACGTGATGTCAATAAAGTGCTGATCGGCGCTATCAAGGTCTTTGAGAAAGTATCGGTAGGCAACAGCAGCGCCCTCAATATAACAGGAATTTGATGTGTTGATATTTCCATTGGACCATTCAGCAGTCGAAGAAGACGTACCATTCTTCATCTGGTTCAGGTACTCCTTTGGGCTGATAATAGAGGTTGTGGCCACAAGTCCAGAGGACTCTCCGGTGGCCACGAATGTCAGGGTATCTCCAAAGCCTCCGTCAGTCGGAACTACCCATTTTGTAAGGAAGCTACCCAAAGCATCGGAGTAGGTCGACCAGCTGTCAACTACAAATCCATATTGATCGGTCAGATCGACAGTCACATTTTCGGTGGTACCATACTGCAGGCCGGTAATGTTGACGGTTTCACCGAAATAGTAAACTGTCGAATCAGTTTCAACCGACACGGCTAAAGCGGAGCCTGCTGTAAATAATCCTATGAGAATGAAGAGCAAAAGTCGTCGAGTAAGGGAAGCAGTTTGCTTAGCGTCACGGATCGTGCAATTACCTAATATCATTAAATGTTCCTCCCGCAGTCCTACCCCGGTGTCCGGCCGGAATGGGATTACGCCCATAAAGGATTATGTCTTATCAACGTTCAAGTATATACCTGCAAATCAAAAGTGAGAACTTCGGTTTTAGACTACTAATGTGTTATTAATATCTACTACATAATGAAGATACATTTCAATAAGTTGTTGTCAAGACTTTATTTGCATTGAATTCCCCAGATTTAACACATGAATCCGGGGGCGATATTATCCTGATTGTGTCGCCGGGATCAAAACCCAAATTGCATGTATGAAAATATAAGGTCAGAGTTTCTGGAACATAGATGAGGATTTGCGCCTTGGAGAGTTTTTTCATGACAAATAGATGATAATAAAACCCAGAAAAAGGCGTTAATTGACTTCCGTCAAAAGGCTTAGGCCGATTCTGGAGTATTCTTGTTGAGATGGAAGATTAGGAGACTGAGACCGTGCATAAAACAGAACTGCAACCAGCGGTATTACAGCCAATAGATTTAAGAGAAAAACGGCCCAACCAGAAACTCCGTTTCGCAGCTCAGATGTTTTCAGCTATTATTAATATTTGGATCGGTGTTCAGTTTTATTTGTTTGTGAATTTTCTGGAAAATGGGGGACAGGGATGGGAAGTCTCCCGCCCGCCCGGAGTAGAGGGCTGGCTTCCGATTGGCGCCCTGGTCTCGCTACTTCATTTTTTGTATTCTGGCGTGATCAATAATATTCACCCAGCCGGAATGATCATATTCGTAGTGATTCTCCTGTCGGCGCTGTTTTTTAAGAAAGGGTTCTGTTCCTGGGTTTGTCCGGTTGGATTTATCTCCGAGATTCTGGGTGATATCGCGGATCGCCTGTTTGGCCGGAGAATTAAGCCACCGGCTTGGCTGGACTATTTTCTGAGATCACTCAAATATGTAATTCTCGCCTTTTTCCTATGGGCAGTCGTCTATCAGATGGATGCTGCTTCAATCGAGCAATTCCTTTACACCGACTACAACAAGGTTACTGATATCTTAATGCTTCGGTTCTTTACCGATATAACTATGTTCTCATTGAGTGTTATTTCCTTACTGTTTATTTTCTCGCTAATTGTCAGGGGCTTCTGGTGTCGGTATCTATGTCCCTACGGCGCACTGCTGGGATTAATCTCGTTTCTCTCACCGACACGAATAGTACGCAACGAAAAGAATTGTATTGATTGCTCCTCATGCGCGACGGTGTGTCCATCGTTCATTAAAGTCGATAAAGTAAAGCAGGTTGTTTCTGATGAATGTACTGGCTGCATGGCTTGTGTTGATGTCTGTCCGGTAAATGACACGCTGAAACTTACTATCGTGGGCAAAAAGAACCGAGTGTCATCCCTAAAATGGGCTGCGGTTCTGGTGCTGTTTTTCTGGGGCAGTCTGTTTGCGGCTAAGCTCTGGGGGCCCTGGGAGAACTCGATCTCGAACGAGGAGTATATCCGGCAGATGCCTACCGTGACCGGAGGTCAATTCGTCCATCCGTGAATCAGTCTCAACCATGAATCTGAAGATTACTTGACTTTAGGGTGTTGATTCACGAAAATGTTGCGATGAAAAATAAGACAGATATTTCCGTATTTGAGAAGTATGCTCACGAATACGATTTGATGACCAACGCACGTCAGCGAGAAAAAGATCACGACAAAGAAGTGGCGGCCATCGTAAATCGCTTTAGTCCCCAGTCGGTACTTGATGCTGGCTGTGCCACCGGTCTTACTTCAGCCTTATTCGCGCGTCGGGGAATTGAGACCGTGGGGCTGGATCGATCTCAAAAAATGCTCTCAGAGGCACGAAAAAAATATAAACATCATGACTACCCGCTGCGATTCCAGTTTGGCCATTTCGAGAAACTACCCAAGTCTCTACACAACAAGTTTGACCTGGTCGTAAGTCTGGCCAATAGTATCAGCGGTGTACATACGCTCAAAGAACTATATACTGCTTTCTCAAATTTCCACAAAACGCTAAAACCGGGCGGGTCAGTAGTAATCCAAATTCTGAACTATACGGGTTGGAAAGAGAATGAACTTCGTCCCATCAGGGTGACCGACAATGACGGGTTGGTTCATATCAGGTTCTCTGAGCGACAGGGGAGAAAATTCCATGTTTACGTCATCAGACTCGATAACCGTAATGCCGAACCCACGTTTGAAGTGTTCCGTCACTATTTTGATAATTTTTCCGCCGCCGAGGTAACTCGGATCCTTAAGGAAGTTGGGTTCACAAAGATTCAGAAATTCGCGGACCTGAAGTTTTCTGAGAAATTCGGCATGACTTCGCGTGATCTGGTGGTGGCGGCCACTAAGCGGGCTAGCAGCTTTTTTGCGTAAGGCTAAAGCGTCTTTAAATAGCAAGGCAAAATTGGTTGACAGTGATTATTGAACCTCTATTTTCGCAGACAAGATGATATCCCGAACGACTAAAATACTTGGATTCGTTTTCTGTTGCTTGTCCATTTCCATGTCGGTGTCGGCTCAAGATCGGCTGGAAGCATCAAAGTCGGTAGAACAATTTCGCCCGCCGGGTGAAATTCGATATTGGTCAATAGAGATCAAGGGTTCGGTTGTTGGTGGACTTAGGTCGGAAGCAAAAGAATCAGGCAATGTTGATGGACAAGAGGCTGCGGTTTTCGGCCAGATACTTGATCTCAATTTTTCAAAGGTCGGGCAATCTCGTCGTCAGAGAGTTGAAGGTGACTTTTTCGTTGATGTTCGGGGCGGGTATCTCGGCGATTCCAAGACAATAGAAATTGACAGCGTGAGTGAACGATTGGAACTGCGCCGACGAGGAGATTCTCTCACCGGGTTCTTCACGCGCGGTGGCAACAAAATTGAACAGAGTGCCTCACTGAGCGCCGAGTCCTTTGCCTTTGATTTGAACTTCTATGATGAGTTGGAACTGATTCTGGCGATGACTGACCTGATGGTCGGTCAACCACTCGAAGCGAGACTAATCGAACCCCAATCACTGTTAAAGTCTCAATTGACGGGTTTTGTGGAAGATTTTGTTTATATAAACATATATGGCCAGCAGTACGACTCCGTTTTCTTAATAAATATTTTTACGCCCCAAAATATGTTTGCCCTGTTCACTCGGGACAAGCGCTTGGTAAAGGTAGATATTCCGGACCAGAAGACCAAAGTATATCAGGACTTAGTGAAGCCGCCGCAGCAAACCTTCAAACGACCGTCGTTTGGGATACTTAACTTTATTAGATTAATACCAAATTATTCAATCTTCATCGTCGCATCGATCCTAAGCTGTCTAATATTCATCGGGCGGGGGTATCGCTGGAAGATTTCCTATTTGTCCTATCTGTCTGGAATTGCCCTGTTTTGGGTGGCGGTGGTGACGCAGTTTCCGCTTCAGGAGTGGATATTCAGAGAGATGTTTATGCCTTCGGTCAGAAGTGGTGGGTCGATTTTTGCGGCTGGTCTACTTCCTGCCCTGCCGGTCGGACTTATTCAAACTGGCTTGGTAGTCGGATTTTTGCTCCTGATTAACAAGTCGGGCCATGTGAAGGCTTATCAATTGCCTGTTCTGGGTGCAGTTTTTGGGGCAGGGTTCGCTTTGATGGAAGCATCATATCTTGACAGCCTTGTTTTTCGCACAGGATTCGATTTTGGTCTGCTTGAACGTTTCTCCATTATCCTGTTCCACGCCGCGATGGGGAGCCTGATCGGTTATTTCCTTGCCTTTAATCGGCGTCAACTCTGGATCATGCTGCTGGTGGCAGTTCTGGTGAATTCGTTCTTCAGATATTTGCCAATGTTTGTTCAAAATCAATCGATGAGCATTGGCGCATCGGCTATTCTTATGTTTTGCATTGGGTTTGGGGGACAGGTTGCAGGTACGGTTATTCAGAAACAGCGACTTTTCCGCGGTACCTCAGAGCCTGAGTAAGCGATTTCCAAAAGAGCTTACT
>JAUXBO010000117.1 GCA_030619345.1 Candidatus Zixiibacteriota bacterium
CGCGGTGATACTGAGGGAGCATAGAGATGCTGAAAGTAAACAGCCTGCGAGAGATGACTCGCGATGAAATAAAACAGAAACAGCGGGACTTGGAAGAAGAGATGTTCAATCTCAATATGCGTCGTTCGCTCAAGCAGCTTGACAATCCGTTGCGCTTAAGAGAGATCGGCCGTGAGATCGCCAAGATTCTGACTGTCTTGAATGAAGATAAGCTTGGTATTAAAAAACTGGCCGATGAGAAGGTCTCCGTGCTGGCCGGTGCAGCAAAAGAAAAAGGCAAAAAGGACTGATTAGATGGCCGAAGCTACTGAAAGAACCAGACGCAAGGTCCGTTCGGGAACCGTTATTTCGGACAAGATGGATAAGAGCATTATTGTCAAGATTGACCGTACTATGCCGCATCCTCTCTACGGAAAGACCTTCCGAACTTCAACCAAATTCTACGCCCATGACGAGAAGAACGAAGCTGGCATAGGCGACGTGGTCCGCATTATGGAAACCCGCCCTCTATCGTTAAAAAAACGCTGGCGGCTGGTTGAAGTTATTGAGAAGGCAAAGTAAGTGAGAAGCTTTAGAAATATTCGCGGTGAAGGTATAGATAGATGATTCAGGAATTTACAAGACTTATAGTAGCCGACAACTCGGGTGCCAAACAGGTAATGTGTTTTCGTATCCTGGGTTCCCGAAAGAAAGTGGCCCATATCGGTGACATCATAGTTTGTACTGTTAAAGAGGCTATCCCCGGTGGCACGGTGAAGAAGTCGGAAGTATGTCGCGCTGTTGTGGTGCGGACTAAGTCGGAATTGCGTCGCAAGGACGGGTCGCTGATCCGTTTCTCAGACAATGCGGCCGTGATCATAAATGAACAGAACGAACCCCGCGGCACGCGTATTTTTGGTCCGGTGGCGCGTGAGTTAAGAGAAAAGCAATTTATGAAGATCATATCCCTCGCTCCAGAGGTATTGTAGGCGGGATGGTTTAAGATGCATATCAAAAAAGGTGATACAGTATATGTGCGCGCTGGCCAGGAAAAAGGCAAGACTGGTCGAGTTCTTCACGTGTTTCCACGCAAGATGCAGGTCCTGATTGAAGGGGTCAACATGCGTAAGAAGCACCAGCAGCCGTCTCAGAAGAGTCCCAAGGGTGGGATTATCTCTCTGGAGGCGCCTATACATATTAGCAATATTGGAATCTATAGTTCAACGTTATCCGGTCCTACCCGCGTTACCATGCGGACCATCGTAGACGGTGGGAAAAAGACTCGGGTCAGAATCTGTCGCAAGACAGGTGAACAGATATAAGGGAATGATCTAATGGCACGGTTGAAAGATATTTACCAGCAGGATGTTGTTCCCAAGCTGATGAAAGAAAACAAGTACAAGTCGGTGATGCAGGTCCCCAAGATTACCAAGATCACTGTTAATGTCGGTGTCGGAGAAGCAACACAGAATTCCAAGGCAATCGACGCTGCTGTCGAGGATCTCACCAAGATCACCGGTCGCAAGCCGAAAGTGAACAAGGCGCGCCAGAATATTTCTAACTTCAAGCTTCGCGAGGGCATGCCGATTGGATGCTCCGTGACGCTGCGTCGCGACGCTATGTGGGAATTCTTTGATCGCTTGGTTAACGTAGCAATACCGCGCATTCGCGATTTTCGTGGAATAAGTCCCAAGGCCTTTGATGGTCGCGGCAATTTCAATCTCGGATTGAAAGAGCAGCTCATGTTCCCGGAAATTGACTATGATAAAATTGATAAGATTCGTGGAATGAACATTTCAATTACAACAACGGCGCAATCGGATGATGAAGCGCGCCAGCTGTTGGCTGAGATGGGCTTCCCCTTTAGTAAGTAGGAGAAAGACTCAGTCGTATGGCAAAAACGTGTCTTTTGGAAAAGCAGAAGCGGACCCCCAAGTTTGGTGTTCGCAAATATAGCCGCTGTCGCCGGTGCGGACGTCCCCGCGCCTATATGCGTCGCTTTGGTCTCTGCCGTATCTGCTTCAGGCAGTTGGCGCTCGCCGGTGAAATACCTGGCGTAACCAAAGCCAGTTGGTAGTAAATAACGAGTTATTGTTTGGGAGTATGGTTTTATGAGTATGACCGATCCGGTCGCTGACCTGTTGACGAGAATCCGAAATGCCTCTCGTGTGAAAAAGAATGCCGTTGATGTTCCGGCCTCCAATCTCAAGAGAGAAATTGTGCGGATTTTACAGGAGAATAGATTTATCAGAGACGTTATTGAATTGCCCGACAACAAACAGGGCATTATGCGCGTTTACCTGGCCTACAATAAGGGCGACGTGCCTGTTTTGCACGATATTCAGAGAGTATCTCGTCCCGGATTACGCCGTTACGAGGGCGCTCAGAATGTTCGCCTGTCCACCTTTAACTCCCGCGGGATATCCGTTGTCTCAACCTCTCAGGGTCTGATGTCAAATTTTGACGCCGCCCAAAAGGGTGTTGGCGGAGAAGTCCTGCTGAAGTGCTGGTAAGGAAAGGATATAAGCATGTCTCGAGTAGGTAAACAGCCAATCCCAATCCCCGACAAGACCTCGGTCAAAGTCGACGGAAAACTGGTTACGATCAAAGGCCCGAAGGGCGAACTGGTGCGTGAAATCCATAAGGATATGACAGCCGCGGTTGAAGACAATCAGGTGCTGGTGACACGTCCTTCTGATCTCAAAAAGCACCGCGCTCTGCACGGGCTTACCCGATCGCTCCTTAACAATATGGTTGTAGGAGTGTCCGAAGGATACAAGCGGGAACTGCAAATAATCGGAGTTGGCTACAGGGCTGAAACGAAGGGTTCGCGACTTGTCATGCAGCTTGGTTACTCCCATCCGATTATATTCGCTATCCCGGAAGGTGTGACTGTTACGTCAGTAGATAAAGAGCATAAGATATTTGTTGAAGGCATAGACAAGGAACTGGTTGGAGCCGTGGCGGCTAAAATTCGTTCGTATAGAAAACCAGAACCTTACAAGGGTAAGGGCATCCGCTATGCCGGAGAATATGTCAGGATCAAGGCCGGTAAGGCCGCGGGAACTGGCGCCTAATCATAGGATTGTGGTGAAACAAGTATGGCTGATAAGAATATTGTAAAAGCAAAAAAAGCAGAGCGTCGTCGTCGTCGCGTTCGCGGTAAAGTGATTGGAAGTCTCACACGTCCTCGTTTGACGGTTACCAAGTCACTGCAGAATGTATTTGCACAACTGGTGGACGACGAGAATCATACGACGCTGGTATCAGCGGCCTCCAATTCCAAAGACCTGAAGGCGGAGTTGAAGGACGATATGACCAAGACTGATGTCGCTAAGATGGTAGGTAAAAGAATCGCTGCTCTGGCCAAGGAAAAGGGAATCGAGACGGTTGTATTTGATCGCAATCGGAACCTATTTCATGGCAGAATAAAGGCAGTTGCCGACGGTGCAAAAGCCGCCGGACTGAAAATCTGATATGTATCTTGTTTTTTCGATAGAGAAAGAGGTGTTGTTTGGCAAGGTTTGAATCGGAAGGTCCCGAATACGACGAGAAAGTAATAACTGTAAACCGTGTGGCCAAAGTTGTAAAGGGTGGTCGTCGGTTCAGCTTTACTGCCTTGGTCACTGTTGGGGATCGTAACGGCAAGGTTGGCGTGGGGTTTGGCAAGGCTTCGGAAGTTGCTGATGCCATCCGTAAAGCCAGTGAGTCAGCGAAGAAGGAGATGACAAAAATCAGCCTTAAGGAAGGCACTATCCCTCATCGCATTAACGGTCAGTTCGGTGCTACAACAGTTATGATGCGCCCGGCCTCTCCCGGTACCGGTGTGATCGCCGGAGGTGCGGTGCGGGCAATATTGGAATCACTCGGCGTGCAGGATATTCTAACTAAAGTCCTGGGAAGCCGTAATCCGAACAATGTTGTCAAGGCCACTTTGAACGGACTGAACTCTCTTCGCACACGTGAAGAGCAGCTCAGTTTTAGAGAGTTGGGCTAGGATCAGTATAGGTATTGAATTATGGCCAGAATAAAAATTACACAGACAAAAAGTACGATTGATCGCAAGAGACCCCAGAAGAGAACTATTGAAGCGCTCGGATTGGGCAAAATACGAAAGACCGTCGTTCACAACGATACGCCGCAGATACGTGGTATGATCCGCGCCGTGTCCCACTTAATTGAAGTGGAAGAGATCGACTAATAAATAGAGGCAGCGATGGAGCTACACACTCTAAAACCAGCAGAAGGTTCCACCCGTAATCGAAGACGGGTAGGACGCGGTCCGGGAAGCGGATTAGGTAAAACTTCCGGTCGCGGACATAAAGGACAGGGTTCCCGAAGTGGCGCCCGTAAGAGAAGAGGCCACGAGGGCGGGCAGATGCCTTTGCACCGTCGGGTGCCTAAGCGCGGCTTTCACAATATTTTCAAAAAGCAATTCCAGGTCATCAACCTGACCGATCTGGATCGCTGTGAAGCCGGCGACGTTAGTATTGAAACGCTGAAATCCGTTGGACTGATCAAGAAGCTATACTTGCCGGTAAAGGTACTCGGCGACGGTGAAGTTCAGAAGGCTTTCAACGTAAAGGTAGCAGCTTTTTCCAAATCGGCCGTTCAGAAGATTGAGGCCGCAGGAGGGAAAACAGAGGTGACTAAGTGATCGATACTTTTAAATCAATATTTAAAGTCGAAGAGCTGAGAAAAAGGATTTTCTTTACTCTCGCCCTTCTGGTTGTGTATCGCATCGGTGGTCATATCCCAACGCCCGGTATTGATGGATCGGTTATATCTGCGGCACTGTCATCGAATTCTATTTTCGGATTATTCGATCTGTTCGCCGGTGGAGCGTTTGCCAAAGCGACCATTTTTGCGCTCGGCATCATGCCTTACATTTCTGCTTCGATTATGTTGCAGTTGATGGGTGCGGTAGTACCATACCTCCAGCGTCTACAGCGAGAGGGTGAAGAAGGTCGTCGCAAGATTACACAGTATACTCGGTATCTCACGGTTCTTATCGCCGCTCTTCAGGCTTGGGGAACAGCCGGATTCCTGACCACGATTAACTATAATGGTGTGCAGGCGGTGCACATGGACACAGCCAGTTTTATTCCGCTTACAATTCTGACTTTTACCTCTGGCACCATATTTATTATGTGGCTCGGTGAGAAGATCACTGAGCGAGGAATCGGCAACGGCATCTCTCTTATCATTTTCATTGGAATTATTGCACGATTCCCGGAAGCCGTCATTGATGAAGTACAGCGCGCGTTCCTGGGAAGTCGCTCATTCTTTACCGGTGCGGTAATGCTCGGTATGATGATTGCCGTCATCGCAGCAGTTATTATGGTTACTCGCGCACAGCGCAAGGTGCCGGTACAGTACCCGCGTAAGGTTGTAGGCCGTAAAGTGTTTGGAGGGGCGTCGACGCACCTTCCGTTGTCGGTCAACTCAGCCGGTGTTATTCCGATCATTTTTGCCCAGTCAATTATGTTTCTGCCTTCAACGGTGGCACAGTTGTTTCCAACGACCGATTGGGTGCAGAACCTGGTTTCGGTATGGTTGGCTCCCGGTGAATTGTGGTACTCGATAATTTATGGTTCGATAATTGTGTTCTTTGGTTATTTCTATACAGCTATTGTATTCAATCCGATAGAAATTGCTGACAATATGCGCAAAAACGGTGGTTATATCCCCGGAATCAGACCGGGCAAAAACACCGCTGAATATATTGAGAAGATTCTTACCCGTATTACGCTTCCCGGTGCGCTGTTCTTTGCCGCGATCGCCGTGCTGCCGTGGGTGTTGATCTCCAAGGCAAATGTAAACTTCTTCTTTGGCGGTACCGGCCTTCTGATTGTCGTTGGTGTTGCCCTTGATACTTTACAACAGATTGAATCTCACCTGATGATGCGCCATTATGATGGCTTCATGAAAAGAGGCAAGATTCGCGGGAGGTCAATGTAATCATGAATCTCGTCTTTCTAGGCCCTCCCGGGTCAGGCAAAGGTACTCAGGCGATAAGGATCGCTCAGGAACTACACCTGACTCACCTTTCGACTGGCGACGCGCTGCGTGAAGCAGTGAAGAACCAGACCGAAGTGGGCAAGAAATCCAAAGGATTTATGGACAAAGGTGACTTGGTCCCGGACGAGGTTTTAGTCGGGATGATCAAAGATATAATCACAGGTGGTGAATTGTCCGGCGGTTTTATCCTCGATGGCTTTCCGAGAACCATCCCACAGGCCGAGAGCCTCAAGACGATGCTTCAGGAAAGCAACGCCAATCTCGACAAAGCAGTCCTGCTTGATGTTGATGATGAAGAAATCATCTGTCGTCTGTCCGGACGTTGGTTTTGTCCGCAGTGCAGTGAAGGTTACAACTATCCTGCCAAAATGCCTGCTAAAGCGGGTCTGTGCGATAAGGATGGAGCTGAACTAAAGCGTCGTGCCGACGATGATGAGTCGGTCGTGCGAAACCGGTTAGAGGTCTATCGGCAGCAAACTGAGCCGATTATTGGTTTTTATAGTAAAGAATCGATCCTGACCGAAGTTCAAGGTGCTGACAGCCCGGATAACGTGTTTAATTCGATATTGGAGGCAGTTCGCTAACTGCTGTATGTACTATGATAATATTGAAGACTAAAAAAGAGATTGAGATTATGCGTCGGGCAGGAAGGCTAGTTTCTGAGACCCTGGATATGGCTGGTGAGATGATACGTACGGGTTTGACGACGCTTGAGTTGGACACGGCAATCGAGAAATTTATCCGTGACGCTGGCGCTATCCCGGCCTTCAAAAACTATCATGGTTTTCCGGCTTCGGCCTGTATTTCGATAAACGATGAAGTTGTTCATGGTATTCCTGGAAATCGGGTCATAATCGACGGCGATATCGTTTCAGTCGATGTTGGCACCATTGTGGATGGCTTTGTTGGAGATTCGGCTCGCACTTTTGCCGTAGGAAGTGTCTCAGATGATTGCCTTAAGCTTATGGATAATACTCGAAAATCACTTGAGGCAGGTATTGACAAAGCGAGAAAAGGTAATAAATTAGGACAGATTTCAACTTCCGTTCAGCAAGTGGCAGAATCGGATGGTTATGGCGTTGTGCGTCAGTTAGTCGGTCATGGAATCGGGCGGAACATGCACGAGGAACCTCAGGTTCCTAATTTTGGATCGCCTGAAGAAGGCCCCACCCTGCAGACAGGGATGGTACTGGCAATCGAGCCAATGATAAATATGGGCACCCACGAGGTAAAGA
>JAUXBO010000137.1 GCA_030619345.1 Candidatus Zixiibacteriota bacterium
AGTTAAACATCTCAATATGAGTGTTGGACTGACCCGGGGATGCAACGATGAACTTGAGGTCGGAAGAAGTTACCTCTCACTCGCCTATGTTTATATCCAGCAAGGCGACTCCGAGCGCGCCCGCGAGACTCTTCGGAAGGCACAGACTTGCCTGAGCGAAATAAACTCGCCGCGAGACGAAGTTATCCTGCTAACTTATTTGGGTGAACTTGATTACCGATCGGCGAAATATGCAGATTCCGAAGAGAATCTGTTACTCGCTTTGCGTCGAGTCGATCCTTTGGGCGGAAACTCCAGTTTGGCTACGGGTGTCAGAAGACATCTGGCCGAATTGTATCTGCGTATGGATGACAATCGCAAGGCGCAGCGTTATTTGACCGCTGCCCTTAAGATCGTTGATCGCGAAGAAAACTCGGGTGAATATGGCGCCTTGTTGAAAATCAAGGCTACTCTGGCCGATGCGGAAGGAAATCAGGATCGAGCCCAGAAACTGTTTGATGAGGCCTTTAATGTATTGGGAAGATCGGGCGTTCGCTTTGAGAAAGTGGAAGCTCTCATCCAAGCGGGATGTGCTCAGAGTTTCCCGATCAGAAGACGCATGACCTATCTTTTTAGAGCCGAAGAATTTTTCTCCGGCAATAAGATTCCGCGTCGCCTTCCTGAGATTCAGCGCCTGATCAGTGATATCGAACCTCACGAGAACAGCAAGAAGGCTGTTGCCAACATCGGTTCGAAAGTAAACGACTCTAATCGCGATGAATATTTGACCGTTAGTTCAGAGATCATACGGATCAAATCGCAATTGCCGCTGATTGCAAACGTCGATATTTCCATTCTTCTTACCGGGGAGACCGGCGTTGGCAAAGACCACATGGCCAAGTACTTTCATTCTTTGGCCAGACCGGACGGCCCTTTTCGGGCCATAAACTGTGCTTCGGTACCGGATACTCTGTTAGAATCCGAGTTGTTCGGCTACCGAAAGGGTGCCTTTACAGGCGCTGACAGTGACAAAGATGGTCTGTTTGTGGCTGCCAATGGCGGCATCCTGTTTCTCGACGAGATTGGCGACATGCCGCTGGTGCTGCAGTCGAAACTTCTTGGTGTCCTAGAGCACAAGCGAGTGCTGCCCCTTGGATCGACTCAGGAAGTTCCGTTGGATATACGGCTGATTGCCGCGACCAACTGTGATCTGGAGTCGATGGTGGAATCTGGCCAATTCCGGCGTGACCTCTATTATCGGTTGAGTGGGATTAGCTTCCATATTCCCGCGCTACGTGACAGAAAAGAGGACATACCGTTGTTGCTCGAACACTTCATGCTCAAGGCAGAGCTAATGGCCGAGGGTGATAAACTGCCTGGCGAGATGGTGCATCAGTTTGTTCAGTACCCTTGGCCGGGTAACGTTCGCGAACTGGACAACAAGGTGAAAAGGCTTGAGATCATGACTCAGTTGGTAGCTGAGGGAGACCTGGTGGAACTTGCTCGAACCATGTTTGCAACGGACGAGGAGACAAAAGCGATTTCCCTGTTCGAGCGGGTTAAGCAATTTGAACGTGACTTGATTGTCGAAGCGCTTCTAGCCGCGCGAGGTAACAAGTCCGAGGCTGCCAGGATTCTCGGTATCCATGAGGCAACCGTTAGAACTAAACTCAAACGCTATGGTATTAGCATGTGAGTTTTTGAATGGAGCTGAAGACTGTCGCCTGTCTCGCTATAAGCGAGACGACTTCGGCAGTCGCACAGCTTACTTAGAGACGAAAACACTCCTTTGTTTGCGGCAGGTGAACCGCTTGGTTTGCCTGTCGCATTTTATATTCAAACCAAATCACTTATGTAATACATACTTTGGGCCTGTACTTCTCGTATCTAGTTACGATTAGCACAGTTACCGGACGATTACGCGTAACGTAAAGCCCTACAATGCGATACAATACTAACAGCAACCCCCGTTCGTATGGACATACGAATTTGAGATTCATGCAATTTGACTTCGTCAAAATCTCTCATTTCGTAAATCACTTCAAATCTTAGAGTTACAGCCCTGATTTATCGAACTTACAATGCGAGCCTCTCGGCGGCATGTTCGTTGCTATATTGTAGATTGTCATTTTTACTCCCTAAGCGCTGTAAGTGCTTGGTTTAATTTTCTCTTTGGTGGAAGCCACCCGCATTCGAGGGGAGTGCGGGTGGCGTTCTAATACCCGGAATAATCCCAAAGTAATAGAAAAATAGTCGTCCATTAGATACGAAAAATGTAGTTCACACCAAAGATGTTGACGATCCGGCCGATTACACGTATGATATTATCATAAGATGGAGAAATCAGAAATGCTAAATCTAAAATGGTATTATATTCTGGGTGTTGTGGTCGGACTGGTTGCGCTGGTTGCGATTGTGACTTGGATATTCCGGACTACCGATCTCCTCGGGAGACTGGCGAACTCGCAATCCGAGCAGCTTGAAGAACTTAACGAGTCAGATTGACAACATCCCGAAAGTCTCCCCGACCGGGAGGGACTTATTGAAAAACCGCATCAAGGATGCATTGCATCAAAGATGCATTACATCAAACGTGCATTCTAGACGGAGACCCTTCGACATGCTCAGGACAGGCAAGCCCCGTCCCTACGCAAGAAGGAGCTGATATCCCGTGTAGAGGGCGGCTTTACGTCGCTCGTATTTAACAGCTTCATATAAAAAAACTTCAGGCAGGGACCCTTTTCTACTGTCCCGGAGAACCGGGTCGGGTGCAAATCCAACGTCTTTTCCCGTACACGAGAGTATTGGACTGCACAAAACGTAATTCTGCGCGTCTGCTCTTTGCATTATGGCGCAATACAGCGTTACGTGACCCTTCTCTACCATACAGACAGCCCGCGCGACCCTATCCGGGTCGGCGCGGGCGTCTCCTCCTCCCCCTCGTGGAAGATTGTTGCACTACCAGTACGGCGGATATACACCACGCTTTTCCGTTTATGAAGTGCTATCTCACTTGAGATCACAGATCAAGAACAGAACTATCGCGTGGTGATAGCATCACGTAGCTATAAGGCGATATTCAATATGTGAGGGGTTTTAGCAGTACACTCTCACTATAATTGAGAGGGACAAAACTGTCAAGACTAATCCCGTAAGATCACTGCCATGCGCAGGGATTGCGAAGGTGGGTGTTATATTCTTTTGTTGCTTCACTTTGGCTATCTGTTTTGATTCACCGACGAGAATCAGTGCGACCGAATCGGGCGAAAGGAAACTGGCGTGGAATCGGACAGCTTGCTGGCAATATCATTCGTAGCCTACTCCCTTTTCATCGTGGCAATCGGTCTCTACACGACACGATGGCGTAAAAAGACCGATGATGATTTTGTCCTGGCCAACCGTGAACTCGGGTCATGGGCTTCGGCATTGTCAGCTTCGGCCAGTGCGGAATCCGGATGGGTGATGCTGGGTTTGGTTGGTATGGCCTTCACGAGCGGCCTGTCAGCGGTCTGGATTGCTCCGGGAATCGGACTCGGCTACCTGTTCAACTGGTTTGTAATTGCTGATCGACTCAGAATTGAGTCACGCGATTTTCAGGCCGCCACTCTCCCGCAGTACATCCACAAAAAGTTCGGAGGCGGATCAAAGCTGCTTATTTGGATACCGGCAATTATCATCGCTGCTGCTATGCTGGGTTATGTCGCCGCCCAAATGAACGCCGCCGGTAAAGCTTTCGAAGCATCTTTTGGTCTTGACTATACCTGGGGAGTTTTGGCGGGTGCGCTCATTGTCCTGGCCTATACCATCACCGGTGGGTTCAGGGCGATCTGTTGGACAGACATAATCCAGGCTTCGTTCATGGTCGTCGCTTTAATCGGCATGCCGATAATTCTCTACGTTCAGATGGGCGGCTATGATCAGATCGCAACTCAACTTAGGACTATTGATCCGCAGCTTATGACTCTGACAGGTGCCAACAGTGGATATGCTCTGCTTGGTTTTGTCGTGGGCATGCTCGGAATCGGGTTTGGCTATCCGGGGCAACCGCACGTGTTATCCAGATTCATGGCTTCTAAAGATAAGGCCACCGTTAAGAAAGGCGGGGTGATCGCATTTTCCTGGTTCATGCTGGTATACACGGGAGCGATATGCTTTGGTCTTTTTGCTCGCGCCTACTTTGGGGCGCTGGCCGATGCTGAACAAGCGCTGCCTCTGGCCTGCAATGCGCTTCTGCCGCCAATACTGGCCGGGTTCGTTATTGCGGCTATTGTGGCCGCGATTTGTTCAACCGCCGACTCCCAGTTGATTGTGGTTTCAACGACTTTTTCACGAGACATACTTCCAATGTTCCGTAAACAGAGCAGCACACCTTCATTTGAACAGACCCAAAGGTGGGACCGTTGGACACTGGCTGTTCTGGCCCTGATCTCGGTGGCTTTTGCACTGACAGAAAATCGAGTCATTTTTACATTCGTACTCTATGCCTGGTCGGCCCTGGGAGCGGCATTTGGCCCTCTCATGATTCTGGGGCTCTTGTGGAAAGGGACCTCGCGGGCAGGCGCAATCGCCGGAATGATAACCGGCGCCGGTGTGACGGTTGTCTGGAAGAATATAGACTTCCTCTCATCGGCCCTGTATGAACTGGTACCGGCCTTCATCCTCTCGCTAATCTCAGTCTGGGCCTTTAGCATGATGTTCCCCGACAAAAAAATAGGTCCGGCGTCCGATTTATGACAGTTCGCAAACGCAAAATCCTGCTAATCGTAACCCTGGTTCCGGTGTTGATCGTGATCGGACTGATAGTGACCTTTTCTTCCATCCTCTATCTGTCACTTCCAAAGCTCGACGGTATAACTGTCGTTCATCAACTTGATCAGTCGGTAGAAATCACTTATGACGAGATGGGTCTGCCTCAGATATGGGCGCAAACCGATCACGATGGTTACTTCACACTCGGCTTTGTACATGCCTCGGACCGACTCTTCCAAATGGAACTGATTCGGCATATTGCTCACGGACGACTGTCGGAGATGCTCGGGTCACGCACTCTTGAGGAGGACATCCGCCAGCGCAAAGCTGGTCACACTCGAATGGCCATGGAAGCGCTGGAAAACCTATCGGACGGAAACAGGTTTCGCCTGCAAGCATACGTCGACGGCATAAATGCCTATTACGAAGAATGCAACGCTCTGCCGATTGAGTTCTATCTCCTGCAACTTGAGTTTGAAGAATGGACTATTCATGACTGCCTCACCATCCTCAGTTTTCAAACCTGGTTCTCTGACGCTTTGCTCAATAAAGATATTCTGTTTTTGAAGATCGCGGAAAAAGTCGGCCTTAATAAAGCAAGAACGATACTAACATCGTATCCGGACTGGGCGCCGGTTACAATAGACCGTACAAGCTATGGCTCTGCAGATCAAGTGGAAAAGAAACCATATGCCAGTGCGTCCGATAAGACTGGTCATATCGGTTCGGCCCAGCGAAAAATAGATGCAGAAAAAACAGTGGATGGCAGCATTCGGGAGCGGATGGCGGCGATGATCATCGATGATCAGCTGACGCCGCTGCTCTGCTCCAACTCCTCAAATGTGTGGACGGTGTCACCGTCGCGTTCGGAAAGTGGGAGTGCCCTGTTTGCTTCCGATCCCCATCTCGAAGTATCCCGGCTTCCCGGCTTCTGGTATTTTATCGGCCTGCATATCCATCAGAGCGGGACCAACATTGTGGGAATAACCACTCCGGGAATGCCGATGATCGTAATGGGGCATAACGGTAGTTCGGCCTACGCCTTTACCGCCGGCGGGATCGACATGGCCGATCTTTATCGTGAGTGGATCAACCCCGATGATTCCAACCAATACATTTTTCGGGATCAGTTGCTGGATTTTTCTCACGTCATTGAAACAGTTTACGTCGCCGGAATAGACACGCCCGTCGTGCTGGACGTTAGGTCTACCGTGAACGGGCCTGTCTATTATACTGACGACTCTACTGGCGAAATTTACAGCCTGCACTGGGCAGGGTTTGAAAGCGCTCTTGATGGAGCCGTCTCGGCCGGATTCAATCTTCATCAGACCGACGGAGTAGAGAATTTCCGTGAAGCAGTTACCTCATTGGGTGCGCTCAATGCGAACTGGGCTTATGCCGACGCTGACGGACAGATCGCCTACCAACTTGGTTCACCGCTGCCAATGCAGAGCCGCAATGATTCTCGTTTCCCGCGTGACGGCAGGCGTGAGCAACATGACTGGCGCGGTTACTACCCGGTCAATTTCTCGCCCCATATTGTTGATCCTGATCGCGGTTGGATTGGAAACTGCAACAACCGCCCTGATCGCGGCAACTCACGGTATCGGTATCAGGGGAATTTCTTTGTGGATCGGATCATGCGGCTCGAAGAACTAATGTCGCAAAAACAGATGGTCGGTGTTGAAGATATGAAATCGTTCCAGCAGGACCGAGTCGACAGCTATCTTCTTCGCTGGCAAAACCTCGCAGTCTCTGTGCTCAGTCAGTTGAATGAAACCGAATGGTCGGCGAGAATCGGAGCGTGGGACGGGATGACCTCAGAAGATTCACGCGAGACGCTGCTATTGCAACTGTTCCTGCATCTTTTAAAAGAGGAAACGTTCGGAGATGAACTTGGTGAGCTGCATAAGCAGATTCGGATCATATGGCTGGATCGAGTCTTTCACGAGGGG
>JAUXBO010000180.1 GCA_030619345.1 Candidatus Zixiibacteriota bacterium
AATGAGCAGACTGGCCCACATTTCGTTATAACTTGAGAATTCAGACTTCATGATCGGAGATCGACTCCGTAAAATTCAGGAGCTTTTTGTTAAGTTCCTTCCACTCCGCCTCGGGGTGTGAGCCCTCGACAATACCAGCTCCCGAGTACAGACAGAGGTTTTTGCCTGACAACAGTCCGGACCGAATCGCGACCGCAAACAGCGCTTGGTCATGTCCCACCCAACCGACCGGACCGGCATACCAGCCCCGGTCAAATGGCTCCAGCTGAGCAATCTTCTCAAGCGCAACTTTTGTTGGCGTACCACCGACGGCCGAAGTGGGATGCAGCGCTTTGAGAATGTCTGCATCCGAGATCGAGTTTTTGAGTACCGCGCTGAACTTCCGCACCAGATGCTGCACCTTGGCCAGTTTCAACAGTCCGAGATCGGATTGATCGATTCGCTCAGCCAACTGCTTGAGTGTTGCAGAAATATCATCGACCACAATGGCATGCTCACGCAATTCTTTTTCACTGCTCAACAGTTTGCATCCCAGGCGCTGGTCATCTTCGTCGTCGATGCCCCGAGACCTGGTCCCGGCCAGAGCTTCTGTCTCAAGCCTGTTTCCTCGGCGGTGATATAGAAGTTCCGGTGAAGCGCCCATGAACGTCGCTTGAGATTCACTGTTGTCGAACATAAAGTGGAAACAGTGAGTGGCTTTCTTGGAAAGGCGTTTCATGATGTGTGCTGCGTCGATGGCATTAGAGAATTCGAGACAACTTTGCCGGGCCAGGACAATTTTTTTCAGTTGAGTGCCATCAAGTTCTTGCAAGGCCAGATCAACCGCCCTTGTCCAGCCAGCCAGATCGGGATTGTCGGTCTGCCGTAGAACTCGAAGCCGGACGGTCGGCTCGGTTGCCTCTCCAAATCTTATCTTATTTAGATCGGAGAGTATTCGATCAAGGCGGTTGGAGTCGCGTTCAGGTATCAGATTGCATATGAATTTCGAGGTGCCATCATCAGAGACAACTTCGAATCGTGGCAGGACAAACCGGCAGGTCCCGAACGACATCCATCCATTGCTGCTATTCGGATAAGGATGGAATGAAAAACCGCCGAAGTACTTTCCGTCTTCAGCATTGGCTCCGAGGCGGGAGGAAATATGAGTGAAAAGACTGTCATAATCGATAAGTTCATCCGACGAAAAGCTGTCGGCAAAGCCGAGGCCGACTATACGCATCGATTGATCTCGCTCTGCCCAGTAAGTTTTGGGTCCAGAAGTCTGAGATGAAAGCCAACTCAGGGGATCGACAGCCGGGATAGGCAGTTCGAGCCGTACTAGAGTTGATTTGTTCTGGTCTCTGCCTGCGCTCAAAATCATGGCCGACATCTGCGATGCGACCAAGCTGAGCTCTACTTGATCGGTCTGTTTCCCAATTGGTGACATTCAGTCTCTCTTACCGCTTCCGAACAGTTTCGTTGCCGGTTTTTCTCCGGTGTAAATGCTGGCAACTCCAAACGTTAGTTCTTTTAGACCAACGATTTTCATTCCTCCCTCTTCCATCATACTGCAGAATTCCTGCCCATAGGGAAACGATTCGACCGTTTGATTCAAATAGCGGTAGGCGTATGCGTCACCTGATATCAACGAACCAACACGCGGGAGGATATGACGAAAATAGAACAGATACAGCCGTTTCATCAGTCGGTTTTTTGGCAAAGAGAACTCCAGGATTATCGCCCGCCCGTCCGGTTTTAGAACCCGGGTCATTTCTCGGAGCGCTTTTGGAACATCCGGAATATTTCTTATTCCAAAAGCAATCGTGATGGCATTGAAAGAGTTGTCGGTAAACGGCAGACTCTGTGCGTCCGAGCGAACTAGCGATGATTTGTCGTTCAATCTTTCACGAACTATTTTTTTCTGTCCCACGCGCAGCATTTTTTCGGCCATGTCAAGACCGGTCGCATTTTCAATTCGCCCTGAACCGTGACAAACTGAGATCAGCAAATCGGTCGTGCCGGTGGCCAGATCAAGCAGTTGCAGCCGGTCGCCTTCGGGCAGAAACTCGGTCACTTGTTTGCGCCAGGCAACATCGCGCCCAAATGAGAGCAGCCGATTGAGAAGGTCGTATCTTCGGGCAATACGGTCAAACATGCGCCATGATTCATGGCGCGTAGGCGATTCGACCATCTCGTTTAGGCCGCTTTCCGGGTGTGTGATCTGGGTATGCAATTCACTATTCCACGCTTCATGCCGAAGTATCTGCTAAAGTCCTCATAAATCCGGGTGGCAATATAATCAAATGTGCTATCAATTCAAGTCTTTGAACATCAAACGGTTGGTGCTGGGTCGGTTTGATCGATTGCTATTTCGCCCCATTTCAGTTAGAATACGCCAAAATAGGTCAAAATCTAATGTTCTGAGGGATTAATGAAGTATCGCAAAGTCGGCAAATCAGGTTTGAGTATTTCGGAAATATCAATTGGCGGCTGGTTGACATACGGCGGTACGGTCGATGAAAAAAGGTCGATTGCTATTCTTCGCGAGGCAATTGCCTGCGGAATCAACTTCATAGACATGGCCGATATCTACTCCAAAGGAAAAGCCGAGGAAGTGGCCGGAAAGGTAATCAAAGACTTCCAACGCAGTGACCTGGTGCTTTCAAGCAAGCTTTTCTGGCCAATGTCTACCGACCCGAATGACCGCGGGCTGGGTCGCAAGCATATTATGGAGTCGGTTGAGAAAACGCTGAAACGGCTGGGTACCGACTATCTCGATCTTTATTTCTGCCACCGCTATGATCCTGAATCGGAGACCGAAGAGACAGTCCGCGCCATGGACGACCTGGTACATCAGGGGAAAATCCTCTACTGGGGCACTTCCGTATGGGAGGCGGAACAGATTACTGACGCGGTCGAAATTGCCAATTCATTCCGAGTCTATCGACCGGTGGTTGAGCAACCGCGCTATAACATGCTGGATAGGCATATTGAGGCCGAGATCTTGCCAACTTGTAGCAAGTACGGTATGGGGCTGGTTGTATGGTCGCCGCTGTGTCAGGGTTTGCTGACTGGAAAATACAACGACGGTCCGCCCCCCGGTTCGCGCGGAGCCGAAAGTCGCTGGATGCGCGATGACCTGAACGAGGATAATTATGAGAAATGCCGGAAACTGACCTCTGTCGCCAACGACCTCGGCATCAAACTGTCCCAGTTGGCTTTGGCCTGGATATTGAGGAGAGAGGAGATTAGCTGCGCTATTATTGGGGCTACTTCGCCGGAACAGCTCAAAGAGAATGTGATGGCGTCGGAAATCAGTTTGAGCGATGATACGCTGGAGCAAACTGAAAAGATTTTGGGTTAGGCGATGGCTAACCGGTAAACAGAAGGAAGTCATATGTATACTTCGATTAAGATTTTCAAGGCGAATTTCGAATCCGAGATGAAATTCACATCGGGGATATTCGGTGCGCTTACCGACGGAAGCCTGAATCAGGCGATCAACAATGATCATCGTACACTGGGGCGGATAGCCTGGCATACAGTCACGACTCTTCCCGAAATGTGCGAGCAGATCGGGATTAAATGCGAAGGCGTGGCCAAAGATGATCCAGTCCCGACCAACGCCGCGGCGATCAAGGACACATACGAGAAAGTCGCCAACTGTGTTCTGAAACATGTCGTCGATAACTGGAAGGACGAAACTCTCCTTGAGGTCGATGAACTCTACGGCGAAAAATGGGAAAAGGGCCGCACCCTTATGATTATGGTGTCACACGAGATTCATCATCGCGGCCAGATGACGGTGCTGATGCGTCAGGCCGGACTCAAGTTCCCTGACATTTATGGCCCGACCAAAGAAGGCTGGGCGGCTTACGGCGCCGAACCCCCGGCGGTGTAAGAGAGACTTGGAAGTAGGGCAGGACCCCTGTGGTCCTGCCACCATCATGGCAGCATCACAGGGATGCTGCCCTACATAGCTGTGGCAAATTGGGTTCGTTTTGCATATTTTACCTGTCGCTCCGTCGATTAGTAACGATCTGGGAATTATTCATCTCCAGCATTAGCTTAGTCCATACATTTCCAAGTCCTCCTTGTACAGTTCTATAAGGGGATTGATGCCGTGGTTTACATAGTTTCGACGGTGAAAATGTATTGAGAGAGGGAAAGAGAATCCGGGCTAACAGGTTTGACCCTACCACCCAACAGAATCCTTGACCGTTTATTCCATATAGGTTATCTTGTAATAACGCAATATTCGAGGGTAGAAATGAATAAATATGACCAACTAAACTATCGTTCGTCTATCACAACGAATATTGTGACTATTTCAATCTCTATTGCTCTAATAGTGGCGATCACTACCGCAAATCTACTGGCGATCACAATCGAAGTCCCCACTGACCAACCGACGATACAAGACGGAATTAGCGCATCAATTAATGGTGATACCGTGCTTATCCTTCCGGGAACATATTTTGAGAATATCAATCTGTCTGGAAAGAACATCCACTTACTTGGCCAAGGCGGCCGGGACAGCACGTTTCTCTCCCCCTTGGACTCTTTGAACCATATTATCACTATTGATTCCGGAGAGGACTCCACATGCATAATCGAGGGTTTAGCAATATCCGGGACGAACGGCGGAGTAGGGGCGGGCGGCGCAGGGATATTCATATCACAATCCACTCCGGCAATCATCAATTGTGATATCAGTTATTGCTATGACTACAACGACCCTTCAGCGATCAGAATCGAAAATGCTGCTCCGAGGATAAGTGGAAATCTAGTCCACCACAATGACGCGTGGGGCCCGAACTCAGGAGTTGTTGCTTCCAATGGTACTTTTGCAAGTCAGATAGTAGTAACTAATAACCGATTCTACGAGAACCTCCCATCCGGTTACGGTACCGAGGCACTGAAGGGATTTGCCAACGGTGTTATCGCCAACAATATTTTTCATGACCATCTTGGGGCCAAAGGGGCTGTTTCGATATCTGGGCCGGGTGTTGAGTTTCACAACAATACCATATATGGCAATAAAGGGGGAGTCGAACTCAGAGGCAGCACGGTCATTTGTCGGAACAACATCATTGTTGGCAATGAGGGAATCGGCCTAGAGCCCGGACCGGCGGTCGTCGAATACAACAATGTCTGGGGGAATGGGACGTCCAATGATCCCGGCCTGTTCGGCATTTCTCTCGATCCCGAATTTGCTGATTCGGCAGCGAGGGACTTGACGCTGCTGCCGTCCTCCCCCTGTATCGATGCCGGGCACCCTGACCTAGTCTACAACGATCCCGACGGCACCAGAAACGACTTGGGCGCGATTGCGACAAACCAGCAATTTACTCCGCCTGTTGCTCATAATCTCACGCTAGGGGATGAAGAACCGGACAATGTGCTAAACCACACTCCAACATTCTACTGGACTTACTTCGATTCAGTACCATCGAGTCAAATCGCATTTGAAATCGAGGTCGGCTCAAACAACGAATGGTCGATTGCCGAAATGTGGGATCCTGGAGTTCAGAACTCAGCCGATACCCAAACCACTTATGCGGGATCCCCGCTAATCGATGGCGTGACATATTACTATCGGATTCGACTCAACAATGGA
>JAUXBO010000011.1 GCA_030619345.1 Candidatus Zixiibacteriota bacterium
AAGTCACTCAACAGGTCGGACAGAGAGTGGATACCATCGGCAATCAAAGCCTGACTTCTGGCGGTGATACCGACCCAAAGTTTGAGCACGATTAAGAAGAGGTTGATGGCAGAACCGACCAGCGTAACTTTTATGCCCTGCTTGGCCAGTGACTTAGAGTTATCCGCGTCTGTTTTGCTTATGTCCTGTGTCATTCCGTCATCCATATTGTCTCCCAAGGGTAGCTTATCGTTGTGAGCCACCGATGGCAACCTAAACTTTTAGCATCGCGACGCAGATTCTGGCGGGCTGTCTGCTCCGGCCTCTATGTTAGTTGACAAGAATCGAAATGAGAGTATATTGGACTTATACCTAAACGTTCTTTGTCCATTTTGTGCTGCCCGAGTAAGGGAAAGCTGGAAGATGACGATAATTTACCGATCATAGGGAGTAACGATGAAACGATTTGGTTATGACAAATTCAGGCAGAGGTTTGGCAGAATAGTGAAACCACTGCTGGGAAGCCTGGCCATAGTATGTCTGTTTGCCGCCATTTCCACGGCACCGGTCACTAGTAACGCTGTTACCAGTAACGACACAGAATTACCTGACGGAGAATCTCCGTTTGTGCAGGGGCAGCTAATTGTTCAGGTTGAGGGACCGGAAGCAGCCGAGCAGATTGCTGATAGATTCCCCGGTTATTCGCTAACTCCGGTGAAATTGCTTTCAAAGCGGATGAACATCTGGCTCTACGAATATAGTACGACCAACTTGAAAATGACCGACCAGGTTGGACTTCTGGAGGCTGTTCGTCGCGATGCCGACGTGGTTCTGGCTCAGTTCAACCACTATGTGACCCAGCGACAGACTATTCCGAATGATGCCAGTTTTGGGCTACAATGGAGCAAGCATAATACCGGCCAGTCTGGCGGCACGGTTGACGCTGATATCGATGCCCCGGAGGCGTGGGATGTAATCACGGGTGATACTACGATAAACGGCGATCAGATTGTGGTGGCGATTATCGACGGCGGCTGTGATCTCAATCACAATGATATAGACTTCTTCAAGAACACACTTGAGATCCCCAATAATGGCGTCGATGATGACGGCAACGGTTATGTCGATGACTACGATGGCTGGAATGCTTACAACAGTACGGGAAATGTCGGCAACGACAGCCACGGGACGCACGTGGCCGGTATAGCCGCCGCTATCGGTAATAATGGTATCGGCGTCGCCGGTGTAAACTGGGGTGTCAAGGTTATGCCGATTGCCGGTTCCAGCACTAACGAGGCAGTGGTGGTCGAAGCATATGGCTATGTTCTGGAAATGCGGACGACCTATAATGAGACTAACGGCGCTGCGGGTGCCTTTGTTGTTTCGGCAAACTCTTCATTTGGTGTCGACTATGGCAATCCGGCCAGTTATCCAATCTGGTGTGCCACCTATGATTCGATGGGTGCGGCCGGTATTATAAATGCCGCTGCGACCGCGAATATAGGTATGGATATAGATATAAATGGCGACGTTCCAACCGCTTGTGCCTCGGACTATCTGATCTCGGTGACGAACACAACCAGATATGACAGTCGCAATTCTGGAGCTGCCTGGGGTTTGACGACAATCGATCTTGGAGCGCCCGGAACTTCCGTGTACTCTACGTTGCCCGGTTCGAGTTACGGTTCCAATACCGGTACCTCTATGGCCACACCGCAGGTAACCGGTGCTGTTGCATTTTTGTATAGCGCTGCCTGTGCCACTATGTTAAATGATATGTGGGCTGATCCCGGGGCGATTGCTTTGTTCATGAAACAAGCGATTCTTGACGGAACGGACCCGAACGCGTCCCTGGCCGGTATTACCGTAAGTGGCGGCCGTCTCAATCTGAACGGCTCACTGCAACTGGTGCTGGCCTATCCCTGCGGCCTGAACATAAGTCACACACCGCTAACCGATACCAAGGATGACGTGAATCCGATTGAAGTTGTCGCTAATATCACTTCGGCAACGGCTATCGACACTGATTCAACCCTGGTATACTATAGTACCGATGGCGGTTCACTGTTTACTCCCGTATTGATGTCTGACTACGGCGCGGGAGAGTTCCACGGATTTATCCCGGCCCAGTCACCGGGAGCTATTATTGACTACTACATTTTCGCCCGGGACATTGGTGGGGATAGAGATTCAACCGATACTTATTCGTTCCGAATCATAGACTACAATGTGCTGGTCAGTCCGCCCACGGCCTACGGGTTTGGTCCGGCCGAAGATATTGTCAGCTACGTAATTTCAGTAACCAATGACGGTATTCTGACTGATGATATAGCTCTAAGCTATAGCGGTAACTTCTGGTCCGTGTCGACTTGGGATGCACCCGGCTCGATTCAGATAACGAGTACCGGCAACTTGCTCCCCGATGAATCCGTCGATGTGCTGGTCAAGGTCTCGGTACCGATCAGCATCTATGGTGATCAAGACTCGGTGGAGATCGTGGCTACTTCGGTTGGCAACAGCAGCTATTTTGCTTCAGCGTCTTTAATTACCACTTCGGTTGGTGTGCCGCTGACCTTGCCGGTAGTAGAGGAATTTGTATCAACGACTATTGATCCGACGATTTGGCAACTTGCTTCGAGCGGTATTCTGGTGCAAGACCTTGGCCTCAACGAGCCGAGCGCACCTTACTCGCTGAATCTCAATGGGACACCATCGGGGGCCGATACGCTTATGTCAATGGTGATCGATCTGAGAGCGTATTCCGGAGTAATCGTAAGATATTCTTATCAACAGACCGGCGGGTCTGAGTCGCCAGATAGTAATGATGATCTGTTCATAGAATATCAGGACAGCCTGGGTGGCTGGGTGCTCATTTCGAAGCATCTGGGCGGTGATCCTGATATGACGACCTTTGCTGAGGTCGAATACGTGCTGCCGGGTGATGCCTACCACTCGAACTTCCATTTTCGCATTCGCAATCTAGCCACGCCCGGTCCATATGACGACTGGTTTGTCGATGATGTGTATATCGGTACTCCTTATCTCTGCGGCGATGTGAACAACGACGGATCAGGTCCTGACGTACTTGATCTAACATACTTGGTCGACTATCTGTTCGGCGGTGGGGCCGCTCCCCCTGTTTTGGATGCGGCCAACATAGATGGCATCGGTGGCATCGATATTATTGATCTTACCTATTTGGTTGATTATCTGTTTGCAGGAGGCCCGGAACCGATCTGTCCTTGACCTGACCTCAAAAGTTTAGTCGGATATACAGTGCCGCTTTATCCAAATGTGATGAAGCGGCACTTTACATGTCTACGCAGATCGTAATACCCACGTATGGTTAATTCGGTCGACTTTCAATAACGAAATTGATTTCAAAAGATGCAAAAGGGGTATCACTTATCGATTATAATATTGACATAAAGACTAAAAACCGCTATTATTATTATAGTTAGCAGGCTCTTTGAGCAGTTAATTAGAGATATTAGGTAAATCCAACAAGAAGAGTGACGGTTGTATCCGTCCAGCCCTATAATGCTAAATCAATACCTGCGACAAGTTTCACAAAGATACCACCAAGGCGTATCCACAGATTATAAGGAGGTGACTATGGACGATAGCGGGCCATAGTATTCGGTGTATTCGGTCCGCAACACAGACAAGAGTGTTTTTCTTTCGGAGAGAGTAACAACCGTTACAGAGAGGTAACTCAATGAAGAAATTTTTGCTATCTTCGGTCGGTTTGATCGTCTTGACCATGCTGTTGACAGCAGGCTTTTCGATTGCCACCAACGACAAACCAATTCCGGGACCGATGTCAGTCGAAGTGGTCCCAACTGGTGAAATCAACTGGGATCTCAAAGCCCAGAACGAACCAACCCACGAAGAGATAACAGTACCAAATGAAGCCGAAGGGCGTCCGCCCGTTTGGACCGATGGAACGCATCCGTCTGATCAGCAGATAGCTGACCGTCTGGCGCTTTCAGAGTCAAGATTTGTGAACAGCTATCCTGTTGACGCGAAAGTGGCTCCGATTGTCAAAAACGGCGGCCTACCCGTGATGCTTCCGGCGACCGACCTGTTGTCCGAGGGATTTGAAGGCGGCGCAGTACCACCAACGGGGTGGACAACCGTTGTCAACAATGCCTATACGTGGGAAATTGATTCATATAATCCGTATGAGGGCAGTTACAATGCCTCATGCTATTATGACGCAGATTATACCGGTACTCAGGACGAATGGATTATCAGTCCGTCACTTGATCTTACGACGGCAGGATCGAACTGGACCCTGAGCTTCTACTGGCTGGGGAGCTACTACTGGTCAGTTGATCCCTATAATAACTACGATCTTGAAGTTTGGATATCCACTGATGGCGGCAGTACCTGGAATGGCCCGATCTGGGACGAGAATGGTATCGGCGCCTGGGACAGCTGGACCTGGTATAATACTACCCTGCCGTTAACGGCTTACTTGACTGAGACAAACGTCAAGATTGCTTTCCGTTATCAGGGATATGATGGCGCCCAGTTCTCGGTTGACGCCATTTCCATCAATGACGGCGCATTGCCGACCGGTCGTTGCTGTTCAGGTGATCCGCAGGCTCCGAGTTGCGAAGACGAAATGTACGAAGCGGACTGTATCGCCATTGGCGGAACCTGGTCGGAGGGACTGAACTGTACCGATCACCCGTGCCCGATTGCCGGTGCGAACGACGAGTGTGTCGATGCTGAAGATGTGACCGGAGCCTATCCGGTTGTTGTCACCGGCAACAACGTCGGTGCGACAATCGACTGCCCCGGAGTTCTGGACTGGAACGCGGTCTGGTATAAGTTCGACGTAACATACGACTGTCAGAATGTTACTTTGGACTACTGTGGAACTACTCCCGAGCTGGCAACCGTTGGTGTCGTTCTATATCCGGACTGCAGCGACTGCGAGAATTACATTCTCCGCACCGACTATGCCTGGACAACCTGCGAAGGCGGAGACAGCAATCCTCAGGTATGGTGGAATATGCTGCCCGGACCGGCAACGTATTACATTCCGGTCTTCATGGGTGACGGTGTTGAACAGGAATTCACGTTCAGCATTGATGTCGTCGAATGCCCAGCGGCTGCCGACGGAGATCATTGCGGTCAGCCGTTGCTGCTGACTATAGTTGGTCAGGAATCACTACCGATGGCACTGACAAATCAGTACACCTGTGGTCGCTTGGACTATTACGACAATACTTGTCTCGGCTCTTATGACGGTGGCGAGGACATCATTTATCAACTCACTGTTGATAATCCGATTGATGTTGATGTGACTCTTGACCCCAAGGGCACTACTTATACCGGTTTCTTGATCGATGCTACCTGTCCGGCCGATCCTTCCACCTGTATCGCTAAGAGCACCAGCTCAGGTAGTTCTCCCCACACAATCTACGGTTTACACCTTGATGCCGGGGTTTACTACGTGATGGTGGATACCTGGCCTTCGCCGGATTGTATCCCCGATTTCGATCTGACCTTTGCTCCCTCAGCGGGTGCTACAACGGGTGATGATTGCACCGATCCAATTTTGGTCAAGCTCCCCGATGATCTTCCGTATGCTGACATTGGTCAGCAAACCTGCGGACGTGGCAATACCTATAGCGAAACCTGCCTCGGATACTACGACGGTGGCGAGGATATTATCTACTCGCTGGATGTTGGCGCGACAATGACGTTTGACATTGTCCTCGATCCCAAAGGCACAACCTATTCGGGAATGCTTCTTGATGGTTCCTGCCCGGCTGATCCATCCACCTGCATCGCCAAAGTGACAGGCTCCAGTAGTGATCCCAAGGGATTCTATGGTATCGAATTGACGCCGGGAATCTACTATATCATGATTGATACCTGGCCGTCGCCAGCCTGTATTCCGGATTTCGATCTGACGATCACCGAGACATCAGGTTGTACGGACAACGATTGCTGGGAATTGTGTGATGAGATCGGTGATGTCTTTGAACAGCCGTTCACTACTATCGGAACAACACCCGATGGTCCCGGAACCTGTCTGACCTCACCCAATATCTGGTACTGTTATACGGCCACTTGTACCGGACCGGCAAGAATCAGTCTCTGCGGATCCAGTTACGATACTAAAATGGCTGTTTATGACGGAGTGGATCCGAATACCGCTCCGGAGCTGGGTTGCAACGATGATTACTGCGACCTGCAGTCAGAGATCACGATCGGTGCGACGGCTGGAAACACTTACCTTATTGAGGTCGGTGGTTACAGCAGCAGCACAGGCGACGGAGTCATTACCATCGAATGTATCGTCTGCGATCCCCCGCCGAACGACAACTGTGAAGATGTAACACCTGTTACCCTGACCATGGGTACTCCTGTTACTTTCAATGGTGACAACACCTGTGCCACCAACCAGTGCGCGTCGTTCCCCGGTGGTCATGTTTGGGAAGCATTCACGCTAACCCAGGCTGCCAATGTGACGCTCGATTACTGTGGCACCAGCCCGGCTTTTGGAAATGCCTGGCTGAACCTTGCCCTCGGTTGCCCGTGCGAAAGCTTCACGTCTGCTGGTGTGTATAACACGAGCAGTTGTGGTGATGGCAACGTGACGATATATTACGAAGGTCTGGCTTCGGGCACCTATTACTACCCGGTGCTTCTCGATCCCGGGAACGACGCCGAAGGCCCTTATACCATCAACGTGGTAGCGAACGCTATTACGGAGTACTGTGCGGCGAGTGGTGGTTGTGATGAGTATATCGAAAACGTCACTATGGGTGAAATCAACAACACCTCTGGTTGTGATGGATACGGCGACTTTACCGCCTTGTCGGCCAACGTAGATCCGGACGGAAGCTATCCGATTTCGATTACAATCGGAGGCGGATACTCTTCGGATTATGGTTCGGCATGGGTTGACTGGAATCAGGACTTTATCTTTGATGAAGCCACTGAAGCGATCACGCTTGACGTTTCATCAGGATATGGGCCATATACCGGAACGGTCGTAGTCCCTGGCGACGCCTTACCGGGCACGACGGTGATGCGAGTTCGCCTGAATTACTCTTCCTATGCTGGCCCATGTGGTACGACCTCTTATGGTGAGGTAGAGGATTATTCAATCGAAGTCGCTGGTGAGACAGCTCCGGTCTGGATGTTTAGACCTGATCCTCTCTTAACCATTGAACTCTTCTCTCTTGATCCGGGTTCGGGTCATATATACATCAGTGATGGTTACACCGGTGTTGATTACTCAGCCGCTGATATTGATGCGGCGAGTGTCGCTCTGTTGGTAACCAGCTCCGGTATTTCCGTAGGAGTCACTGGTGTTGAGACAATTCCTGCCTATGGTGGCATGCCCGGACAGGTTTGTCATATTTCGTTCTCTGCCGCTGATTATCTGATGGCAGAAGCGAATGGTGTGCTTATGTATGATTGGGTCGAGTCATTCTTTGACGTGACCTACACATATGGCGGTGGCAGCGGTGCCGGTGGGCTGTCCGGATTAGCGATGATCCGTGGCCATATCTCCGGCGACTTGAATCTTGACGATGCTGTTGACGTTTCCGATTTGACGATGCTCGTTGAGTATCTATTTGTCGGCGGCGACACTCCCGAGGTTCTTGAACTTGCCGACGTAAACGCTTCAGAGCAGGTTGACGTAGCTGACTTGACCTACTTTGTTGAGTTTATGTTCAACAATGGTCCCGCTCCGACTCACAAGTAAGTGAGTTGTTAAGAAGCCAATAGTCAGGGTCTGCCGGTCTCTATGGCCGGTAGGCCCTTTATTTTAGTGAAGATTGACTATCCATAGGGCGTCAAACTTCTTGACAAAACGGAAGTTTTAGGTAACTTTGTAAACAGTAAAGGTTTGTAGTACATGGCCTTATGAAGTGTCTACGATGGCTGCGAGGCAATTTTTCCCGCCTGCTCTCGCGCGAGTCACCTGATTGACTGATGTAGTTTTAGAAAAGCAGATATAATCTCGATTCCAGGAGAGTAACAAAACCGTTTGTAAACATCGCATTACCGGGGTATGAAATTATGAATCAAAAATTACTGATATTCCTCCTGCTTGTTGGGTCTCTCCTTATTGTCTCTGGCACATATTCTCAGGTTTCCATTGGAGGTATTCCCGAAAGTTTCAACAAATCACTTCGATCCGATATACCGTCAGTCCGCATGGGCTCAGTAGACGTCGCCCAACTGCTGGTCGAGGATGAACAGGATGCAATTGACAAAGATATTCCCTACCGATTCGGGTATCCGTTTGACGTCGACTACAATCTCGAAAACTCCGGTCAATGGGAAACGCTTCCAAACGGCGACAAGATTTGGAGGCTGCGCATTGAGTGTCCCGGAGCATACTCCATAAATCTTCTGTATGACTCATTCTGGCTGCCTGAAGGTGCCAAATTATATCTGTACAGTGAAGATCGCAGTATGGTGGTTGGGGCATTCACGTCCCAGAACAACAAAGAGCATGGCGAGTTTTCTACTCAGCCGACCAAAGGTGATGTCACAATAGTAGAATACTTCGAACCCGCCGGTGTAAGCAAACCCGGCGAAATCTCGATATGGCGCATAGTTCACGCCTACAAAGATGTATTCTCGTGGTCTGTTGCCAAGCAGGCGCTCGGATTTGGCGACGCCGGTTGGTGCAATAATAATATCAATTGTCCCGAAGGGGACGACTGGCGCAACGAACAGCGCGCGGCAGCGATGATTCTTCTGGGTAGTGGCACCCGCTGGTGTAGCGGATCATTGGTGAATAACGTGCGTCAGGATTTGACGCCATACTTCCTGACTGCCGAACACTGTCTGAGTTCTCCTTCAACCTGGATCATAATGTTCAACTACGAGAGCCCCGGTTGCACCAACGTGGACGGACCAACCTGGATGACAGTTTCGGGCACGACGTTGCGGGCCAGCAATGGATTCTCAGATTTCGCCCTCGTCGAACTAAGTGAACAACCCCCCGATTCGTATAATGTCTTTTACGCCGGGTGGAATGCATTCGATACTGCCGCCGACAGTTGTGTTGCGATCCATCACCCATCAGGCGACATCAAGAAGATTTCATTCAATTCTGACGCCCTGACAGCCACCTCGTATCTCGGTACGTCAATTCCGGGTGACAATTCGCATTGGCGTGTGGACAACTGGGAAGATGGCACGACCGAACCGGGGTCTTCGGGCTCTCCTATCTACGATTACGAGCATCGCATTGTCGGGCAGTTGCACGGCGGTTATGCGTCTTGTGAAAGTATCACAAGTGACTGGTACGGCAAAGTTTCACAGTCCTGGACAACTGGTTCATCGGCATCAAGTCGCCTCGAGGATTGGTTGGACCCCGACAACACGGGTCTAATGGTTTTGAACGGTCGTGATGCGGCTGGAATCTCAATCGCTCACACACCCCTGCCGGATACCAAAGACTCCTTGAACGACTACGAGGTTGTAGCTACTATTACTGCTGCGGCATCGCTCGTGTCTGATTCATTGCTCCTCTACTATAGGGTCGATGCAGGTGCCTGGTCAGAAGATACCCTTCTTCCTACCGGTAATCTTGATGAGTATTCGGAGTTTATCCCCGCACAAGCGCCGGGCTCGGTAGTAGAGTATTACCTCTTTGCCACCGATGTTGACGGTAACTCTGATACAACCGAAACTTTCAGTTTCCGTGTCATTGATTATGGCCTGACCCTGGAGCCTGGCTACGTTGAGAAGAGTGTTGCCGCGCTCGACACCGCCACGTATACTCTAACCGTCACCAATATCGGTATATACGCCGACGACTACGCGCTATCGGTGGCCAATAATCTCTGGATCACCACAATCTGGGATGAGACCGAAACTACACAGATATCATCAACCGGATCGCTGGCCTCTGATGCCTCACTTATCTTCAAAGTAATGGTTGAGGTACCGTCTAGTCTGTATGGAGAATATGACTCGGTTGTTGTGACAGCCACCTCGACCGGCGATCCGACTGTTTACGAGTCATCCGGTCTAAAAACTATTTCGGTAGGTGAGCCGTTCTTGATTCCATTTAGCGATGATTTTCCAACAGCCACGGTTGATGCCGGCAAGTGGGTAATCAATTCCAATGCTGAATCTAATACCGGTGGCCTGAACCCGCCCTCGGAGCCATACAGCTTGAATCTGGATGGCAACCCGGTTGGTGCCGATACGGTGATATCACAGGCAATCAACATAAAGAACGAGACTAATGTTGTTATCGGCTACTACTATGGACAGACCGGTACGCTGGATTCACCTGAAACCGGCGATAACCTGTATGTCGAGTATCTCGATTCACTCGGAACCTGGCAGTCTATAGCTACCTATCTTGGCTCCGATCCTGACATGACCGACTATGTACAGGTCGAAGTGCCAGTACCTGGAGATGGTTATCACTCCAATTTCCGGCTTCGTCTCCGCAGTACTGGTACTGCAGGAAATTACGACGATTGGTTAATTGATGACATCTTTGTCGGTCACCCTTCCGATTACGATGTCAGCCTGTCACCTTGGTTTGCTACTACCAATGGTCCGGCTGGTGATACTGCTTCTTACTCACTGATGGTCCACAATAATGGTATGAACGATGACACTTACGACCTGAGTGATTCCGGCGCTGTCTGGGCGGTCTCGTTCTGGGATGAGACTGGTAGTTTCCCGGTAACTTCGATTGGACCTGTTTTTGCGGAGGATTCTTTAGGCGTCGTTGTGAAGGTAGCGATTCCGGGTAGCGCCGGCCTCAATGATTTTGACAGCGCCTGGGTGAAGGTAATTTCGCAGGGCGATCCGGCGGTTTTTGCCGGTGCCGTTCTGGTTTCCGTCTCCGCAGGTACACCGGCTTCTTATCCCTGGTTTGAACCGTTCCCGGATCCGACTCTTGATATGTCAAAGTGGTTCTCTAATGTGGGAGCGCACGTCTCCGATAGTGGGCAAAATCCTCCCAGCGGGCCTTACTCGCTTTCAATGGATGGGATCAACGATACTGTTGTAACGCAGTTGATCAATCTCTCCGTGAAGTCGGGAGTCCTGTTCTCTTATTATTATCAGCGAGGAGGTGGGGGCGAGGCGCCTGATGCCGGTGACGATCTGAAAGTTCAGTATCTCAATAACCTTGGTTCCTGGATAGAGATTGCGGTGCATCCCGGCGACGGCCCGGTCATGTCGAATTTCGAGATAAACAACTTTGAGCTTCCGACCGACGCCTACCATAGCGGTTTCCAGATCAGAATGATAACTATTGGCTCCTGTGAAAACTGTGATCACTGGTTTATCGACGACATCCGTGTTGATTATTTACCGGCGATTTCTGTTGGACCGGAATCTTATGATGTTGCGCTTCTCACTGGCGATTCATCTTTTGCCGATCTGATTGTGTCGAATGCCGGACCTGGAGAACTCTATTATTCAATTTCTGTCAACCCGGTCCTGAAGAGCAACTCTCTTTTCAGCACCCTGGAAGCGGCCGGCGAGGTTGAACCCTCGCGTCGCACCTACCCCGAAGGATTCAATGATTACGATGATCATAAGGGTGTGGATGATCCTCGTGATGGTTTCCCGGTTACCAAGAACGCCGGCGGCCCCGATCTGTACGGTTATGTTTGGATCGATTCCGATGAAGCCGGTGGTCCGACCTTTGACTGGATTGATATTTCGGCAACCGGAACGGATATTGTAGGCGACTTGAGTGATGACAACTACGTCGGTCCGTACTCTATCGGTTTCGATTTCGACTTTTACGGGAATATCTACAGTTCGATTTATATCGGCTCCAACGGCATTATTGGTTTCAGTTCAGTAGACATGAGTTCTCGTTTCAAGACGAGTATACCCGATGCGGCTACTCCGAATAACATTATTGCCTGGCTCTGGGATGATTTGAATCCGCTGGATGATGATAATCCGGGGGCACATGTCTATGTAGGTAACTCGGGCGGTTCACTGGTGATTCAGTTTGTTAACTACCCGGAATACAGTGCAGAGGTCGGTGATGTAGTCAACGCAGAGGTGATTCTGGAACCGAATGGCAACATCAAATTACAATATCAGACTATTGCTGCTGGTTTTGATATTGAGAATTGCGCTATTGGGATCGAGAACTACAATGGTACGGACGGATTAGAAGTTGCGTACTTGACCTCGTATCTCCATGACGGATTGGCTGTGCAGTTCCATCGCCCGGATCAATGGCTGGCCCTCGATCACAACTCGGGAACCCTGGCCGCCGGAGAAGCGGACACTATACAGTGTAAATTTAGCGCGGTTGGAGTTGAGGTGGGAGTATACAATTCCAATATTGTAGTAACCAGTAATGATCCCGATCCGGGTGAAAATCCCTGGACAATTCCGGCTCAATTGACGGTAACAGATGAACCACTGTTTATTTGTGGTGATATTGATGGCGATGAAGCCGGACCCAATGTAGCTGATCTGACCTACCTGGTAGACTATCTCTTTGGAGGTGGGGCAGCACCGCCGGTACCGGCAGCTGCCGATGTAAACGCCAGCGGCGATATTAACATTGAGGACCTGACTTATTTTGTGGATTTCCTGTTTAATTCGGGTCCGCCACTGAATTGTCCTTGATTTTTTGCATATATTTTGCGGTCGGTGGATAAACCACCGACCGCATGCCGATAAGAGAGAATAGCCGAACGTTTTGGTCAAGGGAGTTGTTACAGAAGTATTATGATTAGAAAGACAGCACTGCTAATTGCAGCGGCACTTGTGTTGCTGCTCACCGCCTCGCTCTCCGCCACAGAGTATTACTTTCAATTCAGGGTTTCCGATCATTCTGAGTTGGAGAAGCTGACTCGGATCATATCAATTGACAATGTCAAAGATGGTCTGGTCACTGCTTACGCTAATGATCGAGAAATGTCAGATTTTACCAGCCTGGGATACGAGTTTGATATTCTTCCTCATCCCGGCAGTTTGATAACCCCCCGGATGTCCGGTGACCGGTTTGATATTGCTGCCTGGGATACCTATCCCACCTATTCCGGTTATGTCTCAATGATGGAAGATTTTGCCAACAACTATCCGGCCATATGTCAATTGGATACAATCGGGACATCGGTTCAAGGAAGGCTCCTTCTGTATGTCAAGATTTCGGACAATGTAGGTGTTGAGGAGAATGAGCCGGAAGTAATGTTCACTGCCACCATGCACGGCGACGAGACAGCCGGTTATGTACTGATGCTGCGTCTGATTGATTCCTTGCTGGTTGGATACACTGCTGCCGAGGCAGGTGCAGTTGACATGGTTGAGAATTACGAAATCTGGATCAACCCCAACGCCAATCCTGATGGCACCTATTACGGTGGCAATAGTTCGGTTAGCGGCTCCCGCCGGTATAATGCCAATGGGGTCGATCTGAATCGTAACTTCCCTGACCCTGATAATGGCGACCATCCCGACGGCAATTCATGGCAGGTCGAAACTATCGCCATGATGGATTTTGCCGATGCCCATAATTTCATCATCTCCGCCAATCATCACGGAGGTGCGGAAGTAGTCAATTATCCGTGGGATACTTGGTCTCGACTCCATCCTGACGATGCCTGGTACCAGGATGTTTGCCATCTTTATACAGACACCGTCCACGCGAATAGCCCTTCAAGCTATATGGATGGGTTTGATGACGGTATCACCAACGGATACGCGTGGTATCCTATCGCGGGTGGACGTCAGGATTACATGAACTACTGGCATGGTTGCCGCGAGGTGACAATCGAGCTATCCAATGTCAAACTCCTGTCGGCCTCACTTCTTCCGGCTCACTGGGAATACAACAAACGTTCATTTTTCGACTGGTTTAGACAGGCCGCCTATGGGGTCAGGGGGCTGGTAACCGATTCTATTTCCGGACTCCCGCTGGCCGCTATAATTGAAGTGGTTGGGCATGATCTGGCTCAGGACAGCTCGGTCGTATATACCGACCCCGATGTCGGTGATTATCATCGAATGATCGAGTCGGGTACTTACTCGATTACCTACAGCGCTGTAGGTTATGTGTCCAAGACGATTAGCGGCATCTCCGTATCGGATTATTCCACTACCGTTGTCGATGTTCAGTTAGCACCGTTATCAAGTGATCCGGTGTTAGCGTACGCGGGTAACGACGCTGGTTCTATGAACGCCGGAGATGTTGTCTCGTTCAATATCTCGTTGACTAACAACGGTGGCGGAAACGCGGTCAATACCGTGGGAACGTTGCTAACCTCAGACTCCTACGTAACGGTTACCCAGACCTCAAGTGGCTACCCTACGATTATGGCCCTGGGTGGAACGGCTTCATCAACCAGCCAGTACCAGATATCAATCGATATCCTATGTCCCGAGCCGTATATTGCTTCATTCCAACTGGCCCTGGCTGCCGATGGAGGATATGTCGATACGGTCAGTTTTGACCTGACTATTGGGATCGCTCTGGAGGACTTTGAATCTGGCGACTTCTCGACCCATGCCTGGCAGATGGGAGGATCACTACCCTGGACTATCTCGACGACCGAGGTTTACGAAGGGAACTACAGCGCACGCTCCGGCGCTATTACCCATAGTCAGACAACACAGATGCAGGTAACGATGGACAACCTGATCGCAGGTCAAATATCGTTTTATTACAAAGTGTCTTCGGAATCCGGTTGGGATTTTCTCCGTTTCTATATCGATGGCTCTCAAAAAGGAGAATGGTCAGGAAATGCCGGTTGGCTGCAAGCAAGCTATCCGGTGACGGCCGGAACGCATACATTTATGTGGCGCTATATCAAAGATAGTAATACCAGCAGTGGCAGCGACGTCGGCTGGATTGACTACATCATCTTTCCGGCCACGGATCTCGATCTTGATGACGATGGCATAAACGACGATATTGATAATTGTCCGAGTATTGCCAATCCGGGTCAGGAGGATGGTGATCACGATGGTGTCGGGGACGTTTGTGACAACTGTCCGAGTATCTCGAACTTTATGCAACAGGACGGAGATTCAGATACGGTTGGCGACGCTTGCGATAACTGTCCTACAGTAGCTAATGTCGGTCAGGAAGATGTCGATGCTGACGATGTTGGCGACGCTTGTGATAACTGTCCTGCAGTAGCTAATGTCGGTCAGGAAGATGTCGATGCTGACGATGTTGGTGACGTCTGTGATAACTGTATTTCAGACTTCAACCCTCTTCAGGAAGATAGCGACAGCGATGGGATCGGGGATTCCTGTGAGGCTTCTACTTGCTGTGTTTTAATACGTGGAAATGTCGACTATGATCCTGGTGACTCAATCGATATCTCTGATCTCACAACCTTGGTTGACTATATGTTCAACGGCGGATCTACTCCGCTTTGCATAGAAGAAGCCAATGTTGATGGTGATACTTCCGAGACAATCGATGTCACTGACCTTACTTATCTTGTCGATTATCTGTTTGGCGGTGGTCCCGCTCCGCCTGCATGTCCTTGATTGTCAGTTAGTTATAAGCTACTTGCAAGGGCCGCCGGATTTTTCCGGTGGCCTTTTCTTTATCAATGATCATGATTTTCTCGAAATGTTGAGACCGAGACTATCATTGCGGGTACAAAGTTCCGAGGTCGATAATTGGGTCAGAAAGTAATCTGTCCCGGACTACCAAAGAGAAACTGCCCGGTGGAATTACGAGATGCAACTGCTATAATACCTGACAGACTGGATGCTCTCAAGCAGAGCCAAACCGGGTCTGATTTGCACGGTCGAATAATGGTTGTGGATAGCTCCCCTCAAATATGGCTTCACAATCTGGTCGAGATTTGGCAACAGGTTTCGGGTCGCTTTCTGTTGCACCTGAAGCTCACAGAGAATGGACTTTCGGTTCTCCGGTCGCTTGTCATAATGTTTGCCGCTCGAATTAGAGGAGCGTGGATTATATGGGAGATACAGACAGAACTTGAGCCGTTGATTGAATCCGGTTGGGGTGCGGTTATGAGAAAGGTTGCTTCCCTCAGTGACCTGGTCCTGGTTACTTCGACAGTTCGCAATACTCTCCTGGGCTCTATCGGAATAGAGTCAAAAATAATTAATATTCCGGCTGTGCGTTGGCAAGGTTCGCCCCGGAAATTTGTGAAACCGATCCCGATCATGCTATCAATCGCACCGTTAGTACGAGAGTCAAATCATGCGGCAACTCTGAGAGCGTTTAAACTCATCAAGCAAAAATACCCACGAGCGGAACTCAGGATAATCGGTGCCGGTCCCCTTGGTGAAGAATTGGAACAATTCATCGACTCCCAGTGGCTTTCGTCAGTTACGATTTTGGACAGCGTGGAGAATGATGTGGTGTCATTAGCTTTTTCTGAGTGTGACTTATATGTCGACAGCTCCTGCGGCGAGGCGCTCCCTCAATGGACGCTAACCGCGTTGGCCGCCGGTCTACCCGTGGTTAAGGCACGTATCAATGGGTCAACTGAGCGTGTTCACGACCGTGAGAATGGCCTGCTTTATGCTCTCAACAACCACAGCGATCTGGCGGATTGTGTCATTGAATTGGTCGAAAACGAAACTCTTGCCCAAAGTATCTCCAGACGAGCCGCAGCATCCGTTACCGCTGCTAACCCTGCTGAGACAAAGGATTTCTGGCAGCGAATCTATTCTTCTGTTTGACCAAAATCTTGCTGTGAGTCTGTTTTTTTCTACTATCTGACTTATAGAGGAACATCTTTTTTACTTGAGCTAATGGCATCACAGTCGTATTCTTGATCCCTATTATCTGAACCGGAGATTAGCTGGAACTGGAGAGTAACCGAGGTTATTGGCGCAAGACTTAGTCTATGAGTGAGAATATTCCAAAATACGACGTTGCCGTCGTGATGCCCATCCTAAATGAGGAAAAATTCATTGGGCGGACACTTGAGCAGATTTATATGCAGGACTTTCCGATGGATCGGCTCGAAGTTGTCATCGCTGATGGCGGTTCTGTTGACCGAACCAAAGAGATTGTCGAGAGCTTTCGCAGTCGGTTTGGATCGCTCAAGTTGCTCGACAATGCCGGCCGTAAGCCTTCTTCAGGGAGAAATGTCGGGATCAGGAACACTACCGCGCCTTATATTATTATCCTTGATGGCCACTGTTATATTCCAGACAGCAATCTCCTGAAAAACATGCTGGAGCTATTTCAGCAGCACGAAGTTGACTGTCTTTGTCGTCCGCAGCCGCTCACGCCACCTGATATTAATGAATTCGAGCAGGCCGTGGCTTCCTGCCGCGGCTCCTCGTTGGGTCACAAACCGGGTTCAGAGATATTCGCCGATTTTGAGGCCATTGTTGATCCTACATCGTCTGGGGCTATGTACCGCAGGGAGGTTTTTGAAAGCGTTGGATTTTTCGACGAGCGATTTGATGCCTGCGAAGATGTAGACTTGAACTATCGCCTCCACCAGTCAGGCCTGAAAGCTATGTTGTCGCCGAGACTGAAAGTGTTCTATTATCCTCGGTCCAGTATTCCCGGACTGTGGCGGCAGATGAACCGTTACGGGTTGGGTCGCTTTCGGTTTTCCATAAAGCACAAAATATTTTCTCCGATCCAGTGGTTGGCTGGAGCAGGTGTTGCCGGTTTTCTGCTGCTGGCTGTACTGTCATTGCTTTCTACCACTATTTTTTCCTTTCTCCGCTCAATGACCGGTATCTATATCCTGATCGTTATCTTGTTCTCTTTGCTGCTGGCGCTCAAAAAAAAACAGCCCGGCTGTCTGCTGTATGGACCTCTTATTTTTCCGACTATTCACTTTGGTCTCGGAACAGGTATTCTCAAAGGCCTGTTTGAGTACTTGGGTCGCAAAAACGTGTCCAAATAATCCGGTCCAATCCGTTTGCTCTCAAACTTTCGGTTGCGTATCTTTAGATCATGTCAAGAATCTATAGTCATAGCGCCCTCGAATCATTTCGCTCATGTCCCCGCATGTTTAAGTTCAGGTACGTAGAAAAGGTCAAGGTTCCCAAGAGGATTACACCCGACACCTACCTTGGCGCGTCCGTACATCGGGTCCTGAGCCGACTGTATAAGCTTGCTTCCGACGGGATTGTTCTCCCCAAAGAGGAAGTGGTCAAGCTCTATCATGATGATTGGGACAAGGTGAGCAAAGAAAAGATCACTCTTGTGACCGATTACTATACTGTCGATGACTACATCCGCATTGGTGAAGAAATGTTGGTCCGGCATTATGATGAGTACGCGCCTTTTCGACCCGGACAACTGTTAGGGAGCGAGATTAATATTCAGCTTTCTCACCCGGGTACAAGTTTTCGATTCAGGGCCATTATTGATCGAAACGTTAAACTCGATGATGGCACGATTGAGATTGCTGATTACAAGACTGGCCAGCGTATCGTGCAGCCACAGGACCCCAAGTTTCATTTTCAGATGGGTCTCTATCTTCTGGCCGTACGCGAACGGTACCCTCAATTTGATAAAATAGTCCTGGCCCAGTATTTTCTCCGTCACAATGAAGTTGTTCAGCATGAGATGACTCAGGATGAATCTGACTTATTGGAAGCTGAACTTCGTGTCCAGATTCTGGATTCCATTAACGCTGAGCGGATGGACGATTTCCCGGCCAAAGAGTCGACTTTTTGCAATTACTGCGATTATCAAATGCTCTGTCCGGCCAAACGCCATAAGCAATTGCTTGAAGCCACTGATCCCGATGATGAACTAACGCCCGAGAGACAGGCAGTGGACTTGGCGTCAAAATTCCTTGAAGCAAGCCTTGGGTATAACAAGTACAAGGCGTTGAAAGAGGCTTTGCGACAGGAGATAATATCACTGGCGAAAGAAACAGGGTGGTCTTCGTTTGAAGCCGAGAAGGGAAAAGTTACCGTACGTCTGGCCGACAAAGAGAAATTTGTCACCAAGACTGAAAACTCAAAAGCCTTTGCCGACCTTTCCTTTTTGGCTCGTGAACTTGGTCTTGAAGATTACTTCAAGCTTGATGGCAATGGTCTGCTAAAGAATATTTATCAAAAAAGGCTGTTGCCAGATGACCAACTGGAAAAACTCGCTCAATACATCAGAGTTGTCGATGGCTCAAGAGTGA
>JAUXBO010000091.1 GCA_030619345.1 Candidatus Zixiibacteriota bacterium
CCGACGGACGGTCTTCGTATATTCCAGTGTGTTGACCTGACGCAGACACCTCTATAAATTCTGTGCCTTCGTAGCCTCGCAGAATATTGTCGTACTGCTTCTCGATTCCTTTTTTTCCGATCATGCTCCCGAGTCTGTAGTGCCCTCCGCCTAGTCGCTTAAGTTCGTCTTTTGATACTTCTCCAACATATCCGGTAAACGACTCCATCCTCTCTTTCTCGGGATACTGCCTGACTCGTTCCATCTGATACGCCACCCCGGGAAATCCAAAGCTTTGTTCTTCGAGAATGGCTACTGTTTCAAAAGCGATGTCGCGTTTTATTGGGGATGGCTGGTACCAACTCACCATATTGCGACGCATCCTCTTACGAACGAACGCAGTGTCCAACTCCAACAGTTCGGCAACCACCGGAATAGTAAGTTCTCGGTTTTCTTCTGCCGGTACAATCGACACGGTATACGACGGACGATTGTCTACGATCACTCGCCCCTCTCGGTCATAGAGATGTCCTCTCCGGGGAATAATCGGCACAACCCGGATGCTGTTATTATCCGACTGAAGGGCCAGATCTTTGTGGTCAATAACCTGGAGTTTAAATAATCCGGCAAAGAGTATGATCATCGCCAAACCGATAGTCACCAGACCGACACGCCGCCGATTCCTATGTGAGAATCCAAATTCTTCCACGGTAATACCCTTAGAAGATTTCGCGAACTTTCTTAAAAGTGATTTTTCTATCTTTGATCAGGAAAAACAACCAAGCCGCGAACGAGGTATATATCACTCCCGGTAAGACATGAACGGTTATCCGTTCAAAAATTCCGGACATTCCTTCAAACAAGGCCAAGAAAATATTATGGACCAACACCGCCGCAGCGATCACACCGACACGTGACCAGATTGAATCGAGATTGAGCCTCTTAGTCGAGCGAGAAACAGCCTGCGAGATAACAACCAAGCCCAGTGCATGCCAGCCCATGAGATCCGGCTGACTTGCAGCGCTCACAAGTCCCAAGGCGAATGCCGCCCAGGCAACTTCTATCTCAGACTTGTACAAGGCCAAAGCCGCTACGAGTAGGGCGGTAAGATTTATCTCTATGCCCCAGACAGAAGTAAAGTCGGCCAGAATCACACGATGAAAGCCTATCAGCATCATGTAAAAGAAATATGGCAGATACTTTGTCACGGCGCAGCCACTTTCAGAATAAAAAGTTCATCGATGGTTGTAAAATCTACCGCCGGCTTAATGGCGATCTTACAGAACGGTTCTTCTTCCTGCCGGGTAACGTCAATAATCGAACCCACTACCAGACCCGGAGGATAGATACCACCTAAACCTGAAGAGAGAACTGTATCACCAATGTTGACTTCACTCTGGAACGGCACATTATCGAGAATCATACCAGTGGCAAAACTGTGTTTGGCTATCCCCATCGAGCGGCTCCTGGCTAGTCTTGAGGCTACCCGATTGGCACCGTCGGTCAGAAGTTGGACGGTGGCAAAATCGAGAGTGACGGACTCAATCCTCCCCACCAGCCCCTGCTGATTGATCACAGCCTGGTGCAGACTGACAGAGTCACGAGCGCCCTTGTTAATCACAGCGTGAGTCGGGATGATGTCACCGGTCACGGAGATGATCTTGGCGGGAAACATTTCGTAGGCCGCAGGCGGCTCAAAGCCAAGTACTGAGCGAAACCGTTCGTTTTCTCTTTGGGCTTCTTCCAGTAGTGTGACCTGGACAGAAGCATCAACTAGAGCCTGCCTGAGTTCGGCGTTCTCTTCTTCTGCCTCAAGAAGCGCTTCCAGACTTGACCGAACAGTAAAGAAAGGATAGTGGAATATGGTATAGGAAACTTGACTGGACCATTGGCCCAGCAGATTGCTTCCGATAATCAGAGACAGACATAGAAAAAAGATCAGGCTAAGATGAAAATTCGTCGAATGCTTTGAAAAAAGGTTTGAAATCCAATTCATCTTATATGGGCATCCCTGCCGCGGATATCATCTATTCAACATTGTCCATCAGAGCCAGTACATCACCCGGAGACGCGGCGTTGAGCAATTCCTCACGGTTCTCTTCTGACTTCATCAAGTATGAGAGTCTGGCCATCACGTTTAGATGGGCACCAATAGCATCTTCGGGAGCTGCAATGAGGAAAAACAGTTTGACCGGACGGTGATCCATGGCATCAAAGTCTATTCCAGATTCAGAGCGTCCAAACACAATTACGATACCCTTTACGGACTTGGTTTTGGCATGCGGAAAGGCGACACCATAGCCGACCCCGGTGGTCACCAGGTCTTCACGTTCCCTAATATCAGCCAAAAGGCGTGCAGAATCGGTAACCATGTTTGAATTGGCGACGACTTCTACAAGCTCGGAGATCACTTCATCTTTGGTTCCGGCTTCCAAGTCAAACTTCACCAGTGTTTCGTCACAGAATTTTGAGAGCTTCATTTGTATTTACCTTAATCCGTTCTCTATAGTTTCTCGGCTTCATCAACAAGCAGTACTGGAATGTCATCGGTGACTCGATACGATAGTTTACATACCTGACAAATTAGTTTGGTATCTGATTCCAGGTATTCCAACTTACCTTTGCATTGGGGACAGGCCAGTTTTTCCAGTAATTTTTGGGACAAGGCCATATTAATATTCCTTATTTTTCATCAAAATCGCCTATTTTTCTATACTTGGCTAACCTGTCAGATAGTAGTTGATCCAGCGGTTTTTCTTTGAGGCTTTTTATGGAATTCAGTATTTCCTCTTTTACCTTCTGGGCCATAATCTCGTGATTGTTATGCGCCCCGGTAGCCGGTTCCTTTATGACTTTGTCAACTACCTTAAGATCCATCAGGTCGCTCGAGGTCACTTTGAGCGCCTCGGCCGCTTCCGGAGCTTTGGCCGCATCGCGCCACAAGATCGCCGCGCATCCTTCGGGAGAGATCACCGAATACCAGGAGTATTCAAGAATCATTACAACATCACCAATCCCGATCCCAAGTGCGCCGCCAGAAGCGCCTTCACCAATAATCACGACAACAATTGGTACTTTGAGGGTGAACATCTCACGGATGTTGCGCGCAATTGCTTCGGCCTGCCCTCTCTCTTCAGCTCCAATACCGGGATAGGCGCCCGGTGTATCAATGAATATTACAATTGGGAGACTAAATTTGTCTGCGGCGTAAAACAAACGAAGTGCCCTTCGGTATCCTTCGGGATGCATCATGCCAAAATTTCTAAAAAGCTTATCTTTAGTATCTCTACCTTTTTGCTGACCAACGATCATAACAGGCTGGTCTTCAATCATCGCAAATCCACCGACCATAGCTGCATCATCGGAGAAATAACGATCACCATGCAACTCAATAAAGTCAGAAGTAATGAGTCTGATATAATCCAGAGAGTACGGTCGGCGAGGGTGGCGCGAGATTTGAACCTTTTGCCATCGAGACAAAGAGCTGTAAATCCCCTGGCGGAGTTTTTCCAGTTTCTTTTCAAGCGAAGCAATTTCGCTGGAAAGCTCAAGATTCTCACCGATTGAGAAATCTCTCATGTCGGAGATTTTCTTCTCCAACTCGACAATAGGCTTTTCAAATTCCAAGTGAGTTCGTTCGCTCATCGTAATCGTGACCTAAACCTCTTTAGTACTCCGTTAGTCCCGCCTCCATTGGCTGTATTCTTTTTTCTGGGCGAGATATTGGTAATTAAAATAAATAATAATGCGAAAATCACAACCATAAAAAAGACCAGATAGCCAAAGACTATCAGGCGATCCCAAAAGAACATAGCTAAGGCGGAAAGGCCGAAGACAAAGGCCATGAAATAGAAAATGGAGAGAATCTGTCTCGGGCTGAATCCCATTATTGAAAGATAATGAAACAGGTGGCGGCGATCAGCGCTCATGATATTCTTGCCCGAGATAAACCTTCGGGAGGCGGATGAGATTGTCTCAAGAATCGGCACTCCCAATACCAACATTGGCAAATACAGGGCCGATATAGTGTACGATTTCAACGGAAATATCAGAGAAAACACAGCAAAATAATAGCCAATTTGCATAGAGCCGGAATCACCGAGGAAAATGCGGGCCGGATGCCAGTTAAATCGGAGGAAAACGATCAGAAAGCCGCACAGGACGGTCAAAAAAATGAGTACTGCGCCAACTTGATAGAATAGCCCAACTACTACCAGAATAATGGCTCCGATCAGCGAAACACCGGCTGCGAGCCCGTCGAGTCCATCAATAATGTTAATGGCATTGGTCAGCATCACCACCCAGAGAACAGTTATTATGACTGAAAAGGAGCCGATTTCCAGGCTGCCCATTGGGGTCGAAATGAATTCTATCCTCAAACCACCGAGGTACAAGAGCAGTCCGGCTCCGATTTGCGCCGCCAGTTTGGCCCAGGCTGAGAGTGGCGAAAAATCATCGGCTAAGCCGACCAGAGTAATTACCAGAGCGCCCGAGAGAATATATAGTATGGCACCGCCCAGTTCGCCGAAATCGTCCTGAAAAAGGAGAATCATCAGTCCCACTGTCAGCCAGGTCGACAGAAAAAGGGCCGGCCCACCGAGAATGGGAGTTGGCGACTTATGACGTTTGTGCTGCCCCGGCATATCCAGCATTCGATAACGGTAACCGATCTTGATCATCATGGGTATGAGGATCGCGGCCAGCAGGCCGCTGACAATCAGGCTGATTGCAATCTGCAGAATGCTCATTCGGGAGATTCCTGCCTAACGGCGGAACAGATCCAAGATCGATACTAAGGTCAGATTTATCATCAGGAGCAAAGGTAACAGAATCAAACTGAATCCGTTAGGATAATGTTTCAGAAAATACTTCCACATTGAGTAGTGGTGGTGGCAATGCCGCTTGAATTTGGAGGCATCACTGCCCTTCCCCCAAGCATGCTGGCCTCCTGATGAGGGGACAAAGTAGTTTTGAAACCCGTTTTGGCTAAGTCGCTGAGACAAGTCGGTATCTTCCATATAAAGGAAAAACCGCTCATCGAATTGCCCCATCCGGTTAAACAAGTCCCGTCCGATCAGCAGCATAGTCCCGGCCACAGCCTCAACCGTAGTTGTCTTGCTATAATCGGCCAGCGTGTAGATTTCGGGAGACTTGCGAAGCAGCCTTCCCAAGATCGACTGCCTTGAAAACAGGAGGTTATTGATAGTTGGGAACCGTCGGCAGGTCGACTGAAAAGCCCCGCCGGGGTGCCGCATTCGGGCGGTCATTGCGCCCGGATTCTCTTGTTTGGCCTGTTCTGCAACCAGAGTCGAAATTGAATTCGGGTCAGCGACAACATCGGGATTGAGAAAAAGTATAAATTCGCCGTGGGCCGCGTTGGCTCCCTGATTACAGGCTGCGGCAAAACCACGATTTCGGCGGTTCGTAATAAAAACAGTATCGGAAAAAAGATCAGCGACTATGGCCGGTCCATTATCAGCCGAGTTATTATCAACGACAATCAGTTCATATTTGAGATCAGGAGCCGCGGCAGCAATTGATTCTAAGCAGGGTTCGATCACCGAAGAGGAATTATGAAGCACTGTCACTATCGACAGTTTGTAACATTCGGCAGACACTAAGATCGATTAGCCCATTTTCCCAAAAATAGATTTAAGTCTCATCCACCAGACCATCCAGATGGCCTCGCGAACGATCCGCTTGGACATTTTAGAAGTTCCAGCGATGCGGTCGGTAAATACAATCGGTATCTCTTTAATTTTGAAACCCTTCTTCCAAACGCGCATCGATACTTCGATCTGGAAAGAGTAGCCGTTGGCCGTGACACCATCAAGATCAATCGTCTCCAGAACTTTACGGCGAAAGCATTTGAAACCGCCGGTTGCATCTCGGAGGGGCAGCCCGGTCACGATGCGAGTATAGGCGTTGGCATAATACGAGAGCAGCAGACGACCTATCGGCCAGTTAACAACGTTGACGCCGGAAATATACCGCGACCCGATCACCAGGTCATAGTTTTGTATTTCTCTCAAAAAGTCCTTGATGTATTCCGGGCTGTGTGAGAAGTCGGCATCCATCTCAAAAATCAAATCAAATTTGCGTTCAATAGCCCACTTAAACCCGGCGATATAGGCACGACCAAGACCCTGTTTATTCTCGCGATGCAAGACAGAGACCTTCTCTTCCTGTTCGGACAAACGGTCAGCTATATCCCCGGTGCCGTCGGGAGAGTTGTCGTCGACAATCAGGACATTGTTACGGGGATCCAGTGGAAGAACCGAGTGTACGATCTTCTCAATATTCTCCCGCTCGTTATATGTAGGAAAAATTATTAGAGCGCGCTGGGTCTGATTCATAGTCGGTGCAAATCCTCTAAAGTCGTTCGGTTCTTATACTATCAAACAAGGCCGAAGCCAATAATAAGCAGGAGAAAAAACTAAGTCAACAGCAGGATATCAAGATATGCTGACCCGCCCGCTTTGGTTCTGTTATCGGTGAAAGTTGGAATTCCATAATCAATTAAGGGTGATCTGTATTGCCTTAATCTCTATTGCCCCGATTATTCAGCGAATCTATCTTTTCGAGCAGGTTGTTCATTGTCCGGCGAAGATCACTGACTTCTTCTTTGACCGCAGTTTGGCCCTCGGCAATAAAGCCCATAATGAAAAATCCGAGACCGACACCAACCAGCAGGATCACCAGATACAACAGTGGCAACTGGGTTTCCCCGAGGAAATACTTGATATACATAGCCCAGGCTCCGACCAGAACACCGATCAGAATGATACCTGAGCCGAGGACGCCAAAAAACAAAAGCGGCTTTCTAAGGAAAGTAATCTGGAATTTGACCGCCACCATATCGAGAACCCCGACCGGAACCCGCCAGATCGAAAACTTGGTTGTCCCCCATTTGCGGTCATAGAGCGGGATTTTGACCTCTTCGACCCGGAATCCATCGGCGGCGGCTAAGGGAACCAGATATCGATGCCAGTCGCGGCGCAGGAATATCCGCTTGATAACTTCGCGGCGAAACGCCTTGACTGAGTTTAGGTCGTGGACTTTCAGGCTGAAAATCTTGCGTGAAATCCAGTTATAGATGGTTGAAACAAAGCGCTTGTTGTATTTCCCCTGTTTCCAGCCGGTAGAGAGATCGGCGCCTTCCAGAATCGGTTTGACCAGATTGGGGATATCTTCGGGCAGATACTGCAGATCAGCCGGATAAAAGACGTATATATCCCCCGCAGCGACTGAAAAACCGGTCATTAGAGCCTCAGTCAAACCACGATTGCGGTAATGAGCGGCGCACTTTATGAAATCATGCTTGTCGGCGTTGGCTTTGATCCGTTCCAGGGTACCATCGGTGGAGCCGTCATCGATCAGGACCAGTTCGCAATTCAGGCCGGAATCGGCCCGCATTTTAGCGAATTGGTCACAAAGCTCGTCGATATTCCCCTCTTCGTTCAGGGCCGGGACGATGGTTGAGACAAGGTTTTTGTTGTTCGGGTCGTAATTCAATCAGGGGGTTCCCAACAATTCGATTATCATTCTATCACAATGATCGACAATAAGATGGCATTATTGCCTGAAAAACTCAACCTATTTTTAAGATTGTGATAAGTTTGTTGGTTATACACAGATATTGTCGAAACCGCAGGGGTTTCGACCTACAATCTTGAGATCGGGTGGAATTGGGTTCGTTTTGCCAGAAAAACATATTGGGCGGTGGCCCTTTTCCCGTTTGTGACTCGCTCGTCATGAAGAAACCGGGTAAGTTCAGAAAGACCGGTGAGGTTGTGGTTTTTTGGGGGGCAAGCTGTTTTGTGGTTGGCAGACGTCCCCGTCTGCCAACATTCCGATTCTATTTACGCAAAAGTCGGCGCACGAGGACGTACGCCAACCACGGAAATAGAGAGTTCACCCGTTGGGTGGGGTACTCGTGTGAATTGTCGTGAAGATCGATGAATTAGTGGTTATATTGCCATTGGTCAAGATGCCGCCGAAGATAGATGGATCAGATAGAATTCCAGGAACCTACGGCAAGCTGTGGGCGACGGCTAGTTGAAACGTGACAGATAACAAAATCGGACTCTGGGAGAGGAAACTGCGATGAATAAAAACGCCGAGAAGATTACAGTCACTCTTAAGGACGGTCCCGTGAGAGTACTCTCAAACGATGGATCAGGTATTGATAAAACCCATGTTCTGCAAAACGATATTAGTGTGAGAGAATTCTATCCAAGTGGATGTGACACCGAA
>JAUXBO010000177.1 GCA_030619345.1 Candidatus Zixiibacteriota bacterium
CTGGACGCCGCCCTTGGGTTGGACCAGCTTGAAGTTACTGATTCAGAAGTAATGGACAAAACTCAGATCAAATCCGATCGCTCCCACCAAAGAGCAGATGACGCTAAAGTCGGTCTGGATGACAGGGTTGACAACACAAACATGGGTACGAACACGGGCCGGATCGAATCAGTCAGGATCGAAGAGGATTCGACAGATATTGTACAGAAGACCAGGGAGAGGTCTCCTCTCTCGCCCGACGCGTCCGGAAAACTCGATATAGTTTCCGACCAGTACGCGATAACAAGTCCTCAGTCACTGCAGCCGGATGACTCGGACTCCGATCATGATTATAGCTGGTTCATAAACGAAATGCAGGCGGATTCAATGAACCCGGATAAAGGCTTCGGGTCCAATTCTGGCCATGCCTCAAATGATTCTTCGGGGCTGCAATTGCATGAGACATCGTCATTCATTGATCCCGTAACACCGCCGCCAGCCTCTCCGTCAAAACCACAGGATTCGAAAAACTCCGGTGTCGATCACTTTATCGAAGAGTTCAAGAAAGAAGTGGAAAAGATTCAGGGGGACTCGGAAATCGGCCTTGATGGGGATTCTGATGGTTCAAACAAGACTCCGGTAGCCGATATGGTTTGGGAAGAAAAACTTGAGAATCTTACCGCCGATCAACTGGGGCTATTCACGCGCCAGTTTTCGTGTGATTTAGCCGACAAAATTGCGGAGCGAATCGTCGGTAAACTGGATGCTGACAAACTTCTCACCTTGATCAAAGCTGAAATCATCACCAGAGCCCAAAAAAAACAGTGACAAGCTAAACCTTTTTATCTTTCATTTGTTACAGTTTTAAGTTCGGGCGCTGGCCGACTGGTGTATCAATGGTACCACGAACCAATGGTACCGGCGTGCCAACGGTAGTCCTCACGGAATTTGATAGTTGGGGGTCGGACCGGTGACGAGAATATTGAATCAGCTAATATAGGACAAAACGACCGTTATGAAGTTATTGCCAAGTTTGCTCCGATGGATCGCGCCTTTTCCCCTTCTTCTTATCATCACTTTTCCGCTCTCAATTATAGCCGGACTTGGTGACAGTCCCTTTGAGGGTGGTCTGCTGTCCGACCAGGACTTTGTCCAGGTCACTGTATCAATGGAAGCAAAATCGGTCCGTCCGGGGATGTCATATCCAGCGGAATTGGTGGTAGAAATTGCTGATGAATGGCACATAAACTCGGCTGTTCCTCTTGAAGACTGGCTCATAGCGGCAGAGATAGGCTTCGCCTCAGAGGGATTGATATCCGCTCATTCTGTCCAATACCCAAAAGGGGAACAAGAGAATCTAGGGGATAAACCATTTTCTGTTTACTCCGGTCGGACCATCATACAGTTCACTTTGATAATTTCCGAGGATGTCGCCATAGGGGAGACCACGTTGCCGATCAGCTTTACATATCAGCCGTGCAACGATCGTGAATGCCGAGCCCCCAATACCGTCGAATTATCGCTTCCGGTTTTGGTTGCTATGGATGGTGAAGTAGGCAAGACCGATGACAATTCCGCGCAGGCTGACAATACAGAGCCGGTCACTGTCTCTGAGCCAAACAAACTCGACCAGCTAATCACCGAATATGGCTTCTGGGGCTATTTTATGGCACTGGGCCTGGCGTTTGTCACCGGGCTGCTGCTTTCCTTCTCACCTTGCACGTATCCAATGGTGCCGATTACTGTTAGCATTTTCGCCGGATCGGATCGCGGCATGGGGCGCGGTTTTGTCCTTTCACTTTTCTTCGTTGGATCGATGGCTGTTGTCTACGGAATTATGGGTCTGATCGTATCTTTGGTCGGTGGCGTTTTTGGCGCATGGCTGGCCAGTCCGGGGGTGGTGATTGCTATCGCAATCGTGTTTGTCATTTTTTCACTGTCTATGTTTGGCCTGTTCGAACTCAACGTTCCGGCTGCTCTCAGACAGAAACTTGGGACCAGCGGAAGTGGTGGTGGAGTGGCGGGATCGATCCTGATGGGTGCAATCGCGGCTCTGGTTGTCTCTCCGTGTGTGGGTCCATTCGTTGCAGGAATTCTGCTCTATGTAGCTACAAGCGGATCACCTGTGCTGGGTTTCCTAATACTCTTTGTTTTTGCAATGGGACTAGGGACGCTTTACATACTAATTGGGACTTTCTCATCGGCCATTAACCAATTGCCGGGCGCAGGCGGTTGGATGGAAACAGTGAAAAAATTCTTCGGCTTTGTACTGTTGCTCATGGCGATCTATTTTCTGCGCACAATTATCCCAATGTGGATTACCGCCTTATTGACCTCTTTACTGTTGCTCGCCCTCGGCGTATTTGGTGGTGGTCTGGACCGATTGACGGAGGAGTCTTCCGCCTTCGCTCGCTTGAAAAAATTCATCGGACTGATCGCAACTGTTCTCGGAATTTACCTCTTAGTTGGTTTTCTGATTAGCGAGGGATTTGTTTATCCGCCGGCATCAAGTTGGATGCCGGCCATCTCGGGAAATTCTGAGGCTGTGAACGACGAGTTAATTGCTTGGGAGCGCGATCTGGAATCTGGCTTGAAGTTGGCCGCTGCCGAGAACAAGCCGGTCCTTATCGATACCTGGGCAACATGGTGTGCTAACTGCAAAGTACTCGACAAAAAGACTTTCGGCAACGCAGCCGTTGCGGCTGAGGCCAAAAGATTTGTCACGATCAAAGCTCAACTTGAAAAGGCAGGCTCCCCGGAGGTTAAAGCTTTTATGGAGCGGTTTGGGCTAAAGTATTATTCCTTACCAACAACTCTGCTTATTAATTCGTCAGGCGAAGTTCGCAGGATTATGCAGGGAGTTGTAGAACCGGAAGATATGATTGCGGAGATGCAAAAAGTCCGCTGACGCATTTCAGTGAACACGATAGCGTTCCTGGTTGAACGCATATGTGGGATGTCGATTGCTCGATAAACCTCATAAATTCCACTGTCACTTTTTTGTATTTTTGTTCCCGTGCAGACTTGACGGCCATTAACCATGCTTTTATATTTATTTTCAAACAGGATAATATTACGGTAAGAAAAGGTCGATATGCCATCAAAGTCTAAGAACAAATCAGTCGTTGCAACCTGTGTGCAGGAACCAACCGAAGACGGTTCATCTATGGATTTTGGTCTGATCAAAGGCGACGAACTGAGATTTCTTCACCAGGCATTTATTACAGACACGCTTGCCGCGGCGCTTGAACTTAAGGACACCGATGTCCGGTTGTACTATATTGATGACCCGGATCGAGTCAAACTGGTTGGAATAGTAACTGATTACCTTGATCGCAAATTAGCGGGTCGCGCGGCGAATTCATTCAAGAACAACTTTGCTCTCTTTGATCTCGAACGTGAACGATGGGGGATAAGGATAGAGAATGTCTTTCAACAGTGCTTCGCCACCGGATATGATCAGATTATCGTTGTGGGTAGTCGCACGCCGACTGTTACCACCAGCCAACTCAGGACCACCCAGAAAATGCTTTGTGAATCGGACGCTGTTTTCGGCCCTACTCCGGATGGTCGCTATTATCTGATCGGTATGTCTGGGAGTTATAAGATCGAACTTTCACAATTCGACTGGAAATCTCCCACGATTTACTCCGAAGTTGTGTCGGCGTTCGCCGATCAAAGCCTGAAATGGTCGGAGTTGGAAATCTGGTACGCGGTTGAGCGATCAGATGACCTGGAATTACTCGCGCGCGACATTAACCAATACCGCTTTGAAGGTGACACAATTACCGCCCACGAAACCGAATTAGTTCTCGAACGAATTCTAACCAGGCTGGATGGCTAAATGCAGCGAGAACTTCAACGCCTCAGTTGGCTGAAAATCCGTGATCTTGTCCCTTCCAAAATCGACACGGTCATTCTTCCCGTTGGCACGGTCGAAGCGCACGGCTCTATTTGCATCGGAACTGATAACTATATTCCTGAAAATATATCCAGTGGTGTAGCGGATCGTCTAAATGCTCTCGTTGCCCCTATTGTAAATTATGGGATAACCCGCTCGCTCTATCGCTACAACGGCGGAATAACGGTAAGTCCTGAGCATTTGCAACTATATGTTCGCGATATCCTGGATTCGCTTACTGACGTTGGCTTCAAAAACATATTTGTGATGAATGGGCATGGTGGTAACAACGGAGCGCTTAAGAATGTAGCGGCTGATTTTCATCGAGAAAAGTCATGTAATATAGCCGTGATACATTGGTGGGAACTCTGTGGCGATATGACTCGCGAGTTTTTTGGACATCACGGTGGACATGCCGGGACCGATGAAACAGCCATGGTTCAGGCCATCGATCCGGAACTGGCCACCAAAGAAGGTTACGATCCTGATCTGGCCTATTACTTTCGACCGGGTGCGGATATCTATCCCGTACCGGGCTCGATCCTGCTTTATGAAGAAGGGGAAGGCTACCCCAATTTTGACAAAGACCAGGCGGATGAATATCGCCTAAAAGTTATTGAGTCGGTCGGTGATTTTGCGGAGATGGTGCTCGGTCGCTGGCGCAAATTTGGTCTCTAAGAAAAGCCGGTCGATCTGACCGGCCCGTAATCATGCCTTTGGCAGGTACAACTAAACTATCCAGATCAAAATCTGTCCTGATAGGTTATTCGGATTTCTCGCGTGAGAGTGGCTGACTCCCTGCGATTTATCAGGAGATCTTTGAGTATGAACTCCAACTCAAGATTGTCGGCAAAAAGCCAATTGATTGATGAGTTTAAATAGCCACGTCCTTTTCCGGAGTATTGATTGGTTGTCCCGTTTGGTAGATTGGACCTGTCATCGTTGATTCCGGAATCGTATTCCAGTAGCAGCGCGAGATTGTATTTGAACGTAGCATCAAAGCCAGCAAACACATTGAGGTCTTTTTCACCATCGACATCATTCTCAAGAGAGTAATTTACGCCGCCATGCCACCCGGCTGTCCAGTCATAGAAATAGAAACTGCGAGAGACCGCTGCGAAAAACCCCCGTGACTTAAAGGTGTATCGTTGCACATCAGCAATCCACGGTCCGGAACCCTGAGAGGAAAAGCCGAGGGATACCGCGGGGAACATCTCCATCTCATCGATTATCCGAAAACGTAGTTCGAACTCTATCCGGGGATTCCAATCAGGGTGATTGTTGCTGATTAGTTGGTCCGCTCCGTAGGAGACGCCCAACTGGATTCGATTGGAGAGGCCAATGTCTGTAAAACCGATAGTTCCGCCGCCGGGATAAATCCGGGTGCCAATCTGGTAGTGTCCCCGGGGAAGGGTGCCGGCTGTAGGTACGTCCACCAGCCAGAGCGGTGGGACTTCGTAAAGTGAAGATGATGACTCATCTTGAGACAGTACCGAACCAGCCAAAATCAGAACTGAAACTACGCTTGACCAAAATATGCGATGCATTCTGTATATCCTTTATTTAACGCAAACGCATCCAGAAGATTTGTCTGCAAATACTATCTACTAATCCAATACATGAGCCGAACAGCCATTGAGTCAATTAAAACAATTGGGGTTGGCAGAATGGACGGCAATTGGATTCGCTATGCCGAATTACTACGAAAATGCCAGCAGTAAGTATGGCTTACTTTGAACGAATATTATTACAGCAATCTAAATCACTATTTCGAGTGTCTGATTGC
>JAUXBO010000007.1 GCA_030619345.1 Candidatus Zixiibacteriota bacterium
CCCTTTGATCTCAGCCTCAAACGATCCCCTCGGCATTCTTAACGTGTCGCATTCCGATTCAGTCGTGTTATCGATTTTCAGCGTTATCCAGCCAACTTCAGGATTATAACTGATCCTGCCTATGGTGCCGCAAATATGGCTGTTACTCGTCTGAAACGTGAGCGCATATACATCGCCCGATACGGACAGCGTAATTGAATCGGTGCGTTCAATCGGAAAGAACGGCGATGCTGCTTCGCGCATGTTAATGACGACATGCCCTTCGTAACGATTCGCCGGCAAAACATCTTCGAAGGAAGTAGGCGCATCTTCTTTTTCGCACCCGGCCAACAGTAAACCAACTAATAGAATTGTGACTACAATAAAACGCAAATTCTCTCCCGTAAAGTCTTCCCTAATATAACGGCAGAGCGGTCCCGATTGTTCAACTCCGTCTTTCTATAGACCAATTAGTTGAAGTCTGATTAAGATTGAATCATAGTAATTACCCGGTATAGGGGCATATCTCGAACCTGTAATCGTAACCCCGTTGTACCGGAAATCCGCCTCATAAACTCCCGTAAGATTCAATGACACGTCACAGACGGTTGTATCGGATATCGTCGAATCGACTGCAAAGCTAATCGCGCTATATGCCGGATCGATCTCAATGTGACCAGCGACCGAGCAAAGATCGGTGCCAGTATGGACTGTTAAAGTGTACAAAGAATCTATTATAGTCAGGGTAACGGAATCTTCAATCGTACTTTGATTTTCATTAACATACTTGTCCACGGTCATTGTACCGGTGTAGCTGTCGAATAAGTTATAGGCGTCAAGTTTAAATGAATATTGCACCCGCTCGATATCTCCCGAAGGCAGCATCACATTGCGGGCAGTATCCATTGTCAGCGTGCTTTCGGTATACACAGATAACATCGTTCCCCGCGGCACCCTGAGACTGTCGCACAGGCCACCCAGCGATTGACTGGTCAGGAGCACCGTCAAATCTCCTACGCCGCAATCCAATTTGCCACGATTGTCGCATAAGTTACTGATATGTGAAATAAAAATCAGCTGAAAGCTGTCGGGCAAAATTACGAAGGCAACAGTATCAGTGGTAGTCACAGGGAATCCCTGGTCCGGCCTGGTGTAATCAAGAGTACCTTTGTAACCCTCAGCAAGAAAGATGGGCGGTTGGGTCGGCTCATAAGTGAAACCGGTATCCGGGTCTTGAATAGTGTCGGTCGTGTCGTCAGGCGCTGTGATACCATTATCTTCCTCCTCCTCACCGCAACTTGCGGCCAGAAAAATCAGAAGGGCTATGGTAATACTGACGAGCAGACGTCTTAGGTTCAGAAGTTCTTTGGTCATCGTATGTACGAGAAAACGAATAGCCTGTATAGATTGTTTAGACCGAACTGGTCCAAAAGGCCGATTAGTCTCTCTTGCTGGCCTCCGGTTCAAGCTCTATCGTTCTTTTTTCGTGATAGGCCACCGAAGCCCCCACAAAATCTCTGAAAAGCGGGTGGGGATTTGTCGGTCGTGATTTCAATTCGGGATGGAACTGTACACCCACAAACCAGGGGTGTTCGCCGATCTCTATAATCTCAACCAGACGTCCATCGGGCGACAGTCCCGATAGAATTAAGCCATGCTCGGTGAGCATATCACGATAAGCATTGTTGACTTCGTAACGGTGCCGGTGTCTCTCCGACACCTTTGCTTTCCCATAAGCTACTTCCGATTTGGATCCGCTGGTAAGCTCGCATGGATACGCCCCCAGGCGCATGGTACCACCCAATTCAGTGACTCCCTCCTGGTCGGCCATGAGATGGATCACCGGGTGTTTCAATTCGCGATAGAACTCATAGGAGTGAGCCTCGGAAAGATTACAAATATTGCGGGCATACTCAATAACAGCACATTGCATCCCCAGACAAATCCCAAAAAACGGTATCTTGTTCTCGCGCACATACCTGATAGCTTCAATTTTCCCTTCCACGCCCCGTTCTCCAAATCCGCCTGGAATCAAGAGGCCGTCGATGTCATACAGGAACTTCTCGGGGCCATGCTGTTTGATGTCTTCAGAACTAACCCATATCAGTTTGACCTCAGCATCATTGGCTACGCCGGCATGTACAAACGATTCAATTATAGATTTGTAGGCATCTTTTAGCATTACATACTTGCCGCAGATTCCAATCTTGATCGATTTTTTAGGATCGTTGATCTTTTCGACCATAGCCGCCCAGTCGCCCAGTTGTGGCTGTGGCAACTCCCACCCGAAGTGCTCGCAAATAATGTCATCCACTTCCTGCTGGTGGAACTTGACGGGTACATCATAAATAGTCGAAACATCTTCCGCCGCAATAACAGATCGGGTTGGGACCGAGCAGAACAGGCTGATTTTTTGACGAAGTCCCTCGGTGATCGGTTGAGCCGATCGACAGAGCAGCATATTTGCCTGTATTCCTATCTCGCGCAGTTCTCTCACCGAATGCTGGGTCGGCTTAGTCTTAAATTCACCAGCAGAATCAATATACGGCACCAGGGTGACATGGATAAACATAGTATTATTCGGGCCTTCTTCCTGACCCATTTGGCGGATGGCCTCAAGGAATGGCAAAGACTCAATATCACCGACGGTACCACCAATCTCAGCGATTATGACATCGGGGCTGTCGTCGACACGCTCCAGTTTCCGAAGGCGATTCTTGATTTCCTCGGTAACATGAGGAATGACCTGTACCGTCGCCCCCAGGTAATCGCCGCGCCGCTCGCGGGTGATGATGGTATTGTAAATCTGGCCGGTAGTTACATTATTATCCTGGGTCATGGGAACACCCGTAAAGCGCTCGTAATGACCGAGATCAAGATCGGTCTCAGATCCGTCGTCGAGAACATATACTTCGCCGTGCTGGAATGGATTCATGGTCCCCGGGTCAACATTCAGGTAGGGATCAAACTTGACATGGCAGACAGATAGGCCGCGCCGCTGCAAGAGCAGGCCGATTGAGGAACCTGCGATTCCTTTGCCTAATGACGAAACAACACCGCCAGTTATGAAAATATACTTGGTTTTTTCGCTCATCTGGGACCTCTATTATAAACTATCTATTTTTTCTAAATCCTGCAAACTATCAATTGAGACCGTCTTCATACTGGTCCGGTAAACAGAGATTCTCTCACGATTACAAAGAATACGTAGTTGCTCCAACGATTCCGCCTTCTCCAGTTTCTCACGAGGCCAGGCGGCAAACTTCTTTAGACCTGACTTTTTGAAAAGATAAACTCCAATATGTTTCAGATAGCCGTACTGTCTGCTTCTCTGGTCTAAGGATGGGTCCTGTATAAACGGAAGCGGAAAACGCGAAAACCAAAGGGCCCGGTCTTCTTTATCCATAATGACTTTAACCGTATTCGGGTCAAACAGTTCATCATCCGATTCAATCTTTCGCGCCAGAGTCCCAAATCCGGTCTTCCTCTCGGCTGCAAATTTCCGAATCGACTGGTCGATCACCGATGCTTTGAGCCCAAAGCAGTCAGCCTGTACATTAAGATAGATATCAGCCTTGACCTTTTCTGCCGCAGCCGCAACCCGGTCGGACCCGGTTTTGTATCTTGAACCGGTCATGATAACTTCGGCACCGTAGTCACTCATCACTCTCTGTATTTCATGGCTGTCAGTTGCAATGGCTACCTGATCGATACGGTGACAGCGAGTCATGCTCTCCCAGACATAAAAAAGAAGCGGCTTTCCGTGGAAAGGATGAAGCACCTTCCCTGGAAACCGCTGCGAACCAAGCCGAGCCGGAATTATGGCCGCTACTTTGGCAGCCATTAGCCGAGCACCTTTGGCACCAGGAAAAACTCACCATCGGTAGCGGGAGCATTGGCCAGGGCAGCTTCTCTTGGCAGCGATGGAATCACGACATCTTCCCGAAGCACATTGGCAGAGTCAATAAACTGATCACGCGGTTCGACACCCTCGGTATCCACTTGCGTCATCTGCTCAAAATAGTCGACCACCACAGTCAAATCCTGGGATAGTTTCTCTAAGTCATTCTCGCTGAGTTGTAAGCGGGCTAACGCGGCAATACGCTTGATTTCATCTTTTTCTAGCGGCACAGGTCAACTTATCGCTCTTGAGGGTAACTGTCAAGCAAAAACGGTTTTGAAACCAGTCTAAAGATATGGGTGGGACTTCCGATACGATAAGTAGATGTATCAAAATGAAACAATGAGTAAACAAATGAAAAATATTGAGTTTCAGACTGAATCAAGATTGACGACCACAAATTGGGGCGGCAATCGACTAAATGATGAGATTCGAATTACAGGCTCTATTAGTCCGGCAGCAATTGAATCACTTCTACTTGGATTTTTGCTAAGAGGCCGATTTACTGAAGCTGAGAAAGAACAACTCGACAGGATGGCCCCCTCTCGCTCCATAACTTTCGTAATTCAGTCCGGCAAATGGCTCCACCCGGAGAACCTGAGCTTGTTCGATTTGAATGTCCTGAGCCCGAGTGCCGACCAGCAGAACGGCGCTATTTTTACCCATTTTTGCCAACCTGTACCCGGCAGCAGTCTGCAACGGCACAAGATAACGACCGCGATCATTAATCCCGGAAGCAAAACTCCCCTTACTTTGGGACTCCTGGGACCAGATCATGAGATTTCGCCACCTTACCGAGAGAATCGGTTTGTTTCACTGGTTGATCTATTCAGGAAGGCATATCGCCCGGCGGCCGATTTGGCTCGTCGCCTCGATTCCAAAATAAAACCGAACGAAGCAGCCATCATAGTTAATCGTGCTTCCGGGAAAGTAATCCACGCGACTTCCGAAGCAGCCAAAATCTGCAATCGGACCATTGACAGCCTGCTTGACCGAGAGTACCACCAGATCAAAGAAAGTTTTCCGCACTTGCGACCGGGCATGAGATTTCAGCTCGAGAATCTAAACGAAAGTGATTTGAGTATCGGTATCCTCAAGATAGGCGTTCCGACTGATCAGACATCGAGAGTGGAAAAAGAAGGACTCTTCCTGATTGACCAGTCTGAGAGCGCTCTGCATTTGCTGCGCTCTTCGAGTGCTTCTGATTCCAGACATTGTGTAATCAGGCCGACAGGTAAAATCTCGCACTGTCTTACCAGACTAAAACATGGCCTGATTGGACATGAAGACTTAAATGGAAAGAGCAATCTTCTTGTAGCCATGGATAATGCCATTCGAAACATGATCGGTGGTCATGAATCCCAATACCCGATTCAAATAAAAACATACGGTTCCAATTTTACACTACAGACAGCCAATGTTGAGACTGTCACCCTATTGGAAACAGCGCTGCTGGTCCATCTGGATCGAAATCAGCGCCCGTTCCAAACGGAGATAAGAATTGATTCAGGAGTCTCGCTGACCCTGACGATGACAACCGCTACCTCCCAAAACAGCCAGCCGCTTGAGTTCCAGCCTAAATGGATCAAGCAACTGGACAACTTCAATCATGTGTGTGATATCTCACATCGCCGCTCTGACGGCGAAACCAGACTCGAAACCATTATCTCATTCAAGGAATCGCCGAAACTATGAACTCCGCATCTGACCATCAAGTCGCCAAAGTTCTGATCTTATGTTCAGAATCACTAAGTCAGGAAAGTGTCGAATCATACCTGGCCGACACAACCATAGCCTGGGATGTGTGTAACGGATTCTCGGCAGTCGAAACCAAATTGAAGTCGGACAATTATGCGGTAGTGGTAAGTGCTCCGGCTGGTGATTCATCCGAACAGCAACTATTGGACAGATTGAAAGCCAATTATTCTGAGCTTGAGTTCGTGCACTACATTCCCACCACGGCAATCCAATCGGCAGGCCATTCACAAACTGGTCGCACCAACAGCCTGATGTTTGTGGTCACCGACCTGTCCCACCTAAAAGCCACTCTGGAACTGGCCATAAAACACCAGAGTATGAAGAATGAGTTGTTCGCCCTGCGCGGCCAGATTGCTATGTCATACGGTTTTGACAATATCGTTGGCCTTACTGACCAAATACAGGAGGTCAAAAGAACTCTATCCAAAGTGGCTGAAACAGACATTACTATTCTGCTGACTGGTCCTGAAGGTTCCGGCCGCACTCTGATCGCCCATAGTCTGCATCACCATTCGCGCCGTCGCCACGAAAAACTAATCACGTACGATTGCAGGAAGTCAGCCGAAGCGCAGCAAGTTTTTCAACTATTCGGAAGTAACAATGATACCGACACCCCTGGGGAATCGGCGATTGAACAGGCTGACGGCGGAACGCTTTACATTAAAGATGTGGAAATGCTAAGTCTGCCTCACCAACGGCAACTGGCAACTTTTTTGAGCACCATGTCCATCCAAACAGGATCAACAGGTGAAAATATAAAGGTTGATATCCGACTGCTACTTTCCGCAAGCGAAGACCTGGAGAGCGCTGTGAAAGCTGGCACGTTCAGCCAGGAACTCTGGCACCAGATCAATGTCATACCGATAAACCTGCCGTCAATGGCCGAGAGAATCGATGATCTTGAGCTTCTTGTCGAATACACCCTGAGACGGATTACGTCCCGGTCTGAATCTCCGACACTTACTGTCTCACCGTCCGCATTGGAAACTTTACGAAATCACGACTGGCCCGGGCAGGTAAAAGAATTGGTCTCCGTCCTGACCAGAGCAGCCGCAGTCTGTAGAAACTCGCAGATTGAAGCTCACGACCTGGGTTCACTGGCCCCGTCAGTTGGAATAAGGAACCGCGTCGATAACGTTGGTATTTCCAATCTCGGGATTGCTCGTGGCAAACTGGCCGAAAACCAGAAAGATTTGATCGTAAAGGCACTAAACGAAAACGACTGGAATTTCACTCATACCTCACAGGAACTTGGAATCGGACGCACGACACTCTGGAGAAAAGTCAAAAAGTACAACCTTAAGAGAGAGGCTGAGAAAAATACAGTATGAGTAGACAACCTATGAGCAAACTTCCAAGACAAGCCATAGAGGCCGAAGATCCAACTGTTGCCCTGGAGCAGGTGCATCCGGCAAAGCCTTTATCTTCCGCAGATGCAGAATTGTCAACAGTGTTCGAGCAACTGGCCCAGAGGCTCTCCGAACAACACCAGGTCAATCGCGGCGTTATGGTTGTTTGCGATGATAGTTCTCGCGAGCTTGGCGTTGTATCTGTTTGGGATGAAAGAGGCATGAAAGAGGGTCTCACTCTTACCCTCCCATCCGAAGATTCACTATTCCATCAAGTTGTTAAAGATGGACGCCAATACGTTCAGCAAAAACTCTCCAAATTCTCCGGAAACTTTTTTGAACGCAAACTACTTCTGGAGGCGGCTACATCGTCGATGGTCCTCATGCCGTTGACTTCAAAAGAGCAGGTGGTCGGACTTGTTGGATTCAGTTCCGTCGCAAACGGATCGATACAGGAAATTGTCGGTGAAGAATTCCTGGCGACAACGTCAGTACTGGCCGGATTAATCGAATCAAAAATCTACTGATCCAAGAAGCTGGTATACTTAACTAACGATCATTTCCTCGAATCTCCCGAATCGCGCGATTGTGTTCGGCATTAGTTTTTGAGAAGCGGTGACCGCCACTTTTATCAGCAACAAAGAATAGGAAGTCTGATTTGGCCGGGTTAAGAGCGGCTTTGATTGCTGCCAGACCGGGAGAATTAATCGGTGTTGGCGGAAGTCCCTTGTGCATATAAGTATTGTAAGGCGTATCTTTTTTTAGGTCTTTGGTCCACAACGGCCGGTCAAGGCCGCCCAATCCATAGATTACGGTCGGGTCCGCATCAAGCTTCATGCTTCTAGCCAACCGATTATGATACACCGATGAAACCATCTCGCGCTCACTTCCCAAACCGGTCTCGGCCTCAATAATAGATGCCAAAACAATTACCTCATCCACCGTGAGAGAGCCCGCAGTTTCATCCGGCCATATGGAGTCTGTAGCAGACCGGTACTGGCGAACCATATCGGTCAATACTTGATTAAGCGGATAGCCCCAGGGGAAAAAATAAGTCTCCGGGAATAGATACCCTTCAAGGCCCGTCACGTTCAATTCCTTTAGGAAGCTGCTGTCCTTGCTCAGCCTGATCACCTTAGTTGAATCATAAGACATGGTTCGATTGAGTATCTGAGCGGTTTCCCAAATAGTCGATCCTTCTGGAATCGTGACCTTTAACCTGAGAAAATCGGCCTCAACAAATCTTTCCAAAACTGACTTACAAGAATTAACACCGATAAAATCGTACCGACCCGGCGTAAGTTTTTTGTCATCACCACTAATGCGCGCCACCAACTTGAGCGGCAACCGCGATTCGATCACGCCCTCTGACACCATTTGATCGACAATTTTTCCGAATCCGTCGCCCGGTTCTACAATTATCGATACCTGGCGATTTCTCAAATCAACATCCTGATTATAAAGCTTCAGCCCGATCAAGAATGTGACTGATAAGAGCATCAGAACGGCGGCGGTTATCTTATATAGAAATCGAGTCACCCGACACCCCCCTGTTCATCGAGAAAACGTTGAAGGATTATCACAGCTGCGAGGCGATCGATACGCTTTTTGTCCTGACCAATTCGTTTTCCATGAGCATGTATAATACTTTCTGCTTCAAGCGAAGAATACCGTTCATCCACCTTATGGATTGGCCCCGAGTAAATTGTTGAAAGTCTATCTACAAATCGATCTATAGCCAGGCACATTTTGCCAATCTCACCGGATTCACTGAGTGGATAACCAACCACAATGCCGTTCGGCTCAATTTCCTTGAGTTCCCGCTCAAGCTGCGACAGGGCATCCGCGTTTGATTTTACATCGAGTGTCTTCAGGGCGGATGCGATCATGCCGGTCGGGTCCGATTTGGCCAGACCAATCCGGCGTTCGCCGTAGTCAATTCCCAGAAATGTACGATTATATAAAGTCACAAGACCAAAATTGTGTCCAATTGATTAATGCACAACCAAAAACCGATCAAAAAAATCGGCCCGATTACGTTTTTCGTTCTTTACGCTTTGCTGCTGGAAAAAGAACATTGTTCAGCAGGAGCCGGTAGCCAGGTGAATTCTTGTGAAGAGAGAGATCGGTCGGAGGATCGTGAACCATGTGCCGATAGTCCTCGGGATCATGGCCAGAAAGAAATGTAAATGTTCCACGGCCAATATTACCGTGGATGTAGCGAACTTCATCAAAATTGTCCGGCTGTCCCAGCACTATAATTGACTTACGCAACAGAGATTTTCGGAACCCGGTCGTTTGTCCCATAAATCCATCGACCGTATTAACGTGATTCTGCGTTAACATCGTTGGCACCGGATCAAGCTTAGCCGCAAAATCAAAGAGATAGAAAAAATCATTCTGCTGACCGGGAAAACGAGCCAGACGATCGGGATAAGTATCGATATCACTGTGCCGATAAAGCATCGGATCAGTCGTTACATGAAAGTTCTCAAAAGCAAAAGTTCCGGTATAATCAAGCGCCTGCTGGGCTCCGGGATCAATCGGATCACCGTCAAATTCGCGCGGTACGATATCGACGCCATCGGCAGCAAGGGCAATATCGATTGTCTCCGGCGCGGAACACATCGAGAACAAAAACCCGCCCCGCCTGACATAATCGAAGATCGTGATCGCCACATCCCGTTTCATCAGAGATACTTTATTATATCCGAGAGCCGAGGCCATTTCCTCGTTGGTTTTTACGTCAGCCTGATACCATAGTTGATTTCGGAAGGCGGCGTAAAACTTGCCGTATTGACCAGTGAAATCTTCGTGATGGCAATGCAGCCAATCATAATCATCAAGAGCGGACGACAGCACTTCTTTGTCCCAGATTACATCATACTTGATCTCAGCATAGGTTAAGGCCAGAGTAACGGCATCATCCCAGGGCTGCGTGGTAGGCGGCGAGTAGACGGCTATCGAAGGCGCCTTTTCAAGTTCGACCCGTTCCATATTCTCGACTTCAATCCGCCTGAATATATCGGCCACCTGTCCGGCGCTAACCCGTTCGAAAGCAACTCCCATCAGAAGGCATTTATTTGCTGTTGCATCGGAGTTATCGGTCAGAAAAGAACCACCGCGGTAGTTCAGAAGCCATTGGGATTTCTCACCGTTGGACAGGGCCTGGAAAATAACCCCATAAGCCTTAAGGTGATCTGTCTGGGTGTCGTCCATGGGAATCAGTAGCGAAGCCGATCCGGCGCTGGCGGCGAGTGATAGCAGCAGTAATGCTGAGGCAAAAAGTGTCTTCATATTCTCAAGTATCGACATAAACTATTTGATTGCAACTAATCTTTGATACACCGGGGACGGCAAAAGTATCCCACAGGCGAGACGGAAAGTTCATGTAGGCTCAACGTTCTACTTCGAGAGCCGCAAGGAAAGCTTCCTGCGGTATTTCCACACTGCCAAATTGCTTCATCCGCTTCTTTCCCTCTTTCTGCCTCTCCAACAATTTGCGTTTGCGAGTTATATCTCCACCGTAACATCGAGCCGTTACGTTTTTGCGCAAAGGACGGATTGTCGCCCGGCTAACAATCTTGCTGCCAATAGTGGCCTGGATCACAACTTCAAACATCTGCCTCGGAATCAAAGTGCGAAGTTTTTCGTTGAGATTCTTACCCCAGTTGTAGGCTCGCTCCCGATGAATGATTGTAGACAGAGCGTCCACCGGCTCGGTGTTAATTAGAATATCCAGCTTAACCAAACTGGACCGACGGTAATACGGCAGCCCATAATCAAAAGAAGCGTATCCGCGAGTTGCTGATTTCAGCTTATCATAGAAGTCAAAAATGATCTCACTAAGAGGAAAGGCGTAACTGATACTAGCCCGGGTGGTCGACAGATATTCGGTCGTCTTGTACTCCCCCCGACGGTCCATAGCCAGTTTCATTACCGCGCCCACAAACTCATCGGGAACAATGACCTGGGCATCAACAAACGGTTCTTCAATATAATCGATATCGGCTGGCTTGGGCATATGAGCCGGATTATCGACTATCTTTTTTTCACCTGAATTCGTGTAAACAAAATACTCAACATTGGGAACAGTATTGATAATCGTCTGGTCGTACTCCCGTGAAAGCCGCTCGGTGATTATCTCCATATGCAGAAGTCCCAGGAAACCGGTACGAAAACCGAATCCCAGAGCCTGTGAAGATTCAGGCACAAAAGTTAGCGAAGAGTCATTGAGTTTTAGTTTTTCAAGTGCTTCACGAAGTTCCGAAAAATTCTCGGCCACCGCCGGATACAGACCGGAGTAGACCATCGGTTTGACGTTTATGAATCCGCCCAGCGGTTCCTTGGCCGGTCTGGCAGCCGTTGTAACGGTATCCCCGATTTTGGTATCAGCGACTTCTTTGATCGAGGCAAAAAAATAGCCAACTTCACCAACACCAAGAGTTTCCTGCGGAACTTTGGTCAAACGCATATAGCCGACTTCGTCGGCCTCGTACACTTTGTCAGTCGACAACAGCTTGATTTTCTCGCCTTGTCTCAGTACTCCGTTGACGATCTTCACGAAAGGCATCGCGCCGCGATAGCTGTCAAACGTTGAGTCGAATATCATCGCCTGCAGAGGCGCTTCGGGATCGCCGGAGGGGTGCGGGATAACGCGCACTATTTCTTCCAGGAGCCGATCAATTCCAATACCCTCTTTGGCCGAGCAATGGATAACTTCCTCCGGTTGGCAGCCAAGCAGATCGACAATTTCCGCTTCTATCTCGTCCGGACGAGCGTTGGGCAGATCAATTTTGTTCAAGACCGGGAGAATTGCGAGATTGTTTTCCATCGCCAGATAGAGATTCGACAACGTTTGAGCCTCAATCCCCTGAGATGCATCAACTACCAGAATAGCTGCCTCGCAAGCTGCCAGGGAACGGCTGACTTCATACGTGAAATCAACATGACCGGGTGTATCTATCAGATTGAGTTGATATTGTTGCTTGTCCGCGGCTTTATAGAGCAAACGAATGGCATGAGCCTTGATCGTAATTCCGCGTTCTCGCTCAAGGTCCATGGAATCGAGAACCTGATGTTTCATATTGCGATCAGAAATCGTGTGCGTTGCCTGGAGGAGTCGGTCAGCCAGCGTGGACTTACCGTGATCGATATGGGCAATGATGGAAAAATTGCGAATCTGTTTCTGATCTATCATTTTATAGTAAACCTATCACCTAAACTCAAAAAAAGCCCGGCGAAACCTGACTGCTGCCGCCGGACTGAAATTCTACTTTGACTTGTACTGGCGAGCGCAAAGATATACTTGAAGAGCAGATTTGTCAATTCGTATCTGCCAACCCAAAGCCCATTTCAACGGTTCAAATAACGGGCCAGTTTCTCGCGGAACTCATTACCCTTGATATTGCCGTGAAGGACACCGTCATAGGCAATTGACAATTGACTTGTTTCTTCGGAGACCACAATAACGACTGCATCGGAGACTTCTGAGACGCCCACCGCCGCTTTATGGCGCATCCCAAACAATTTCGAATAGCGGAGATTAATAGTCAACGGCAGCGATGCCGCCGCCGCCACAATATGGTCGCCCGATACGATAACAGCGCCATCATGAAGTGGCGTATACGGGGTGAATAGCGTGACAAGTAATTCCGAAGATAACTCAGCATTCAGTTCTTTGCCCGACTCAGCAAAATTCCGCAATCCTGTCTGACGCTCAATCACTATGAGGCCTCCATAGCGGAGTTCGGCCAGTCTTAGAGCCGCTTTTGAAATCTCTTCCAAAGATCTTCGTTGCTCGGCTGCAAAAATCCGGTTGAAAATGCGGCTTTGGCCGAACTGAGCTAACATCCCGCGCAATTCTGGTTGAAAGACAATCACAAGTACGATAAGACCAAACGTCGCCAGATTAGAAAACAGCCAGGCCAGCCCCTCCAACTGAAACCAATAGGAGACAAATGCCACCAGAGCCAGAGAGAAAAGTCCGATTATTATCTGTGCCGAGCGCGTACCCTGCATCAGCTTGAGAAGTTGAAAAAAGATAAAGGATACGATTAGAATATCGACAATATCTTTCAACCCAAAACTCATGAAATCATATTCAATTAGCGTCATCTGGATTCCTTAACGGCCTCAATCAAACCCATCGCCTCAACTGTCTCCCTGACATCATGTACTCTAATAATATCGGCTCCCCCGAGAATAGCCACAGCGGCGGCAGCAATTGACCCGCCCAGTCGATCGGTGGCCTTATTGTCTCCGGGACACAACATTTCAATAAACGACTTACGTGACGCCCCGATTAACAACGGCAAATCCATCTGCTTCAAATGGTCGATCTGCGCAAGAATTGACAGATTATCTTCGAGCCTTTTTCCAAAACCGATCCCCGGATCAATAATCAGCCGGTTTCTTTCTATCCCTCGCGCTTCACAGAATTCAAGCCTCTCCCGAAAGAACAATATAATCTCACTGACACAGTCCACATATTTCGGATTCTGCTGCATATCTTTGGGCGTACCAAGCATATGCATAAGTATGACCGGCACCTCCCGCTCGCTGGCCAAGTCAGCCATTTTGGGATCAAACCTCAGAGCCGAGATATCATTTATAACATCTGCCCCGGCTTCGATTGCTGCTTTCGCGACTTCAGCCTTGTAAGTATCCACGGAAATAGAAATCTTGGTTTCATGCCTGATCGCTTCTATGACCGGCACAACCCGGCCGAGTTCCACATCCAAAGAGACCGGGTCGGCCCCCGGACGGCTCGACTCTCCCCCCACATCAATCATATCCGCGCCCTGTTGTTCAATCTCAAGGGCACGATCAATCGCTTTTTTGGGTGACTCAAACTGGCCGCCATCGGAAAAAGAGTCGGGAGTGACATTTAACACGCCCATAACCAGGGGTTTGGCCAAACTCAGTTCTCGACCGTCAGCGAGAAGTATCGCTCTGAGTTTAGATACTGTGGCATTGACTGTCCGGCTTGACATCGATCTCCATTCTCCGATTTAACCTATTTATATATAAGAGGTTCAGAGTCGCAAAATCAAGCCCAATGAGCCCCGACATACCATGAGGGCAAAGAAAAACCCGGCCGGTCCGTTTTGTACGGCCCGCCGGGTCAAATATTCTCATGAATATACTATCGTCAAGCTTCCGGGGTCGGCGCCGTCTGTTCGACCTTGGCCGAGTCATTTGATGAGCGGCCGATTATTACGTCTACCTCGGCGCTGTCTACAACTTCTTTCTCCAAAAGGGCTTCGGCCAACTTATGCAGCTTATCCACATTCTTGGTGAGAATGGATTTTGCAACTTGCTCGGCGTCTTCGACAAACCGTTTTATTTCATGATCGATCTCTTCGGCTATTTTTTCGGAATACTCATGCCGCTGTTGAATTTCTTTACCGAGAAAAATGTGTTCCTCCGTCTTACCAAAGGTCACGGGACCAAGTTTGTCCGACATCCCCCAGTTGCAGACCATTTTGCGGGCCAGTTTAGTAGAACGTTCCAGATCATTTCCAGCTCCGGTATCGAGTTGGTTGAAGACAATCAACTCAGCCACTCGGCCACCCATCAAAACAGCCAGAGTAGCCTGAAGGTACTCAAGGGAGAGCGTGTGACGTTCATCCACCGGAAGCGACTGGGTGACTCCCAAGGACATACCGCGGGGAACAATGGTCACCTTGTGGATAGGATCCGCCTTGGGGAGGTACTTGGCAACGAGCGTATGACCGGCTTCGTGGTAAGCGATGATTTTCTTTTCTTCGTCAGAAATAACCAGTGATCGCCGCGCCGTTCCCATCAGCACTTTGTCTTTGGCTTCTTCAAATTCCGCTGTTCCCACCGAATCTCTGTCCCTTCGCGAGGCAAGCAGGGCTGCTTCATTGACCATATTGGCCAGATCCGCGCCCGTCATGCCGGGAGTACCCCGGGCCAAAATCTTCAAATCCACGTCATCGGACATCTTTATCTTGCTTACGTGGACCTTTAAGATTCCTTCACGTCCTTTCACATCAGGAGTCGGCACTATGATTTGTCGGTCAAAGCGGCCGGGTCTTAGCAAGGCAGGATCAAGCACATCGGGACGGTTAGTGGCAGCGATTAGAATCACGCCCTCGTTAGATTCAAATCCATCCATCTCAACTAATAGCTGGTTAAGCGTCTGTTCCCGTTCGTCGTGGCCGCCTCCCAAGCCGGTGCCACGATGGCGCCCGACAGCATCGATTTCGTCAATAAATATGATACAGGGAGCGTTTTTCTTACTTTGCTCAAACAGATCTCTTACGCGGCTGGCGCCAACGCCAACAAACATCTCGACAAAGTCAGAACCGGACATGGAGAAAAACGGCACTTCCGCTTCACCGGCAATGGCTCGAGCCAGGAGAGTTTTCCCGGTTCCCGGAGGACCCAGCAACAGCGCGCCTTTGGGTATCTTGCCGCCCAGTTTTTGGAACTTACCCGGCTCTCTGAGAAACTCAATTATTTCCCCAAGTTCCTCTTTTGCCTCATCGGCACCTGCTACATCCTTGAAAGTCACTTTGGGGCGTTCATCGGTTAGAAGCTTCGCTTTGCTCTTTCCAAACGAGAAAAGCCCTTTAGCGCCGGATGCTCCCTGCATCTGTTTAATGAAGAACAGCCACAAAAGGATGAGAATAATCCAGGGGGCAAATGAGATCATGTATGAAAAGAGGTCGGGACTCTTAACTTTGGCCACAATCTTGACATCCAATTCTTCCAGTCGATCAACAAGATCGTAATTTATATCCGGAAACGGAATCCGGGTCTTGAATTTGGAGTACGTAGCCGTCGTATTGGTTGATGAAAACGACTGTGGTTCGCTGAGACGCCCATCGATCTCCTGCTCGGTAAAAGCAACCTCGGTGACATTCTTGTTGTCCAGTTGGACCAAAAACTCGGAGTAGGTAATCTCAACTGCATCCTGGTTAAAGGAGTTGTAGTACGAGTAGATAATAAACATGACCATAAACAGGCCAACCCAGAAAAGCGCTGACTTAAAATTGGTACGCCAGCTCATCGGTTCTTTCTGCTTGTCATCTTTATCACCCGAAGAGGGTCTATTTCGTGTCGGTCTGTTATTCAATTTTATCCTCTGTTACAATTCAAGTCGTTCTTGCCATCTTTTATACAAGTCAGGGGCCGATTTATTCAATAGCCGGTCACCCGCCTTCATTCCTTAGAACTCTAATACCCGCCCGATGAACGGAAGGTTCCGGTACTTCTGCGTATTGTCAAGACCATATCCTATCACAAACTCGTTGCCAATACTGAAGCCCTTATACTTTATATCCAACGATGAGCGATGGCTGGCCGGTTTGTCCAACAGCGTAACAATCTCGACCGTTGCAGGTTCCTGGCGCTCTAACGCCTTCAGAATAGTCTTCACCGTTTTACCGGAATCAACTATTCCTTCGACTAACAGAATGTGACGATTTTTGAGCGGAACTGTAGAGGCTCCTCCGAGGATTACATCATTATGCGGCTTAGTACCTTTGCGGTAGGAAGCTGCCGACACAAACTCAATCTCCATAGGAATATCTACGGTCCTCATAAGATCGGCCATAAAAACCAGGCAACCCTTGAGGACACCCAGCATTACCGGAAGACGTCCGGCATAGTCTTCGGTGAGTTCCCGTCCAAATTCGGCCACGCGCCTGCTGATCGATTTCTGGTCCAGCAGGATCTCAAACGGAACGCGCTGGATACTGGCGTTTTTTACTGTACTCAATGCTCAAAGCCTCTTTTGTATTTTCGTCAATTTTCACTCTCTCAGCAATCACAAATCCGACCAACCAGACAATACCCTGTCGATCGCAGACAACTGCAATCTCATCCCTGAGGATACGCGGTACTTTACGGTCAATAAGGTAATCACCTATCTTCTTGGAGCCGCTCATACCCAGTGGCACAAAACTATCTCCACTCTTTATCGATCTTACAAACAACGGTGATTCGATCTTCAGCCTGTCCATCAGGATAGATCGACTATTTCGCTGCCGGACCAATTGTCCGTACTCACACGGCCTCATCTTGCAGGTTATGGCAAGTCCCAATTCAGGAACCTCCGTACGGCCACTGACCTTTAGACTGATATTAAAAGCAACCTTCTTACTGGATGCCAGATAAAGTTTGTTGTCGGCATGAAATGCCTGGATATTGCCGGGCAGCGAAAACTGGGTCCTGTTTTCCAAATCCAGGTTTACCAGCCGCTCGACTGTTTGCTTGTCAGGGAACAGTTCCCCTCCTAAAAGTTGTGTCAGACAATGCCTTACAACTCGTCGCCGAAGCCAGAGGTCCATTTTGTACAACTTGATTAAGTCCAGCTCGAACTTTCCCGATGGCCTGAGTTTGACCGTATTCTTGACCGCGATCATTGCTCTCGAGGATAGATATGCCTCTTCCGCCGAGAGCGTATCAGCCGTTTCAACCAGCAAGTCACGGACGGAGGGATTGAGGTTCTCTTCGATCAGGGGAATCAGTTTCTGCCGGATGAAATTTCGCCGATATCGAATATCCCGATTTGACTCATCAACGCAATACTCCAGATCATGAGCTTCCAGATATTCCTGAATTTCTGACTTGTTTACGCATAACATCGGACGCACATAGATATCGCGCTTTGGTAACATCCCAACCAATCCGGTGCGACCCGACCCTCGAATCAATCGGAAAAGAACTGTCTCGGCCTGATCGTCCGCATGATGCCCCAGAGCCACCCGGTCATACTTGAACTCACGGGCAAGCTCACTGAATAGTTGATATCTACATTTCCTTGCCGCTTGCTCCACAGAGACTTTCCAATCCCGCGCCAGCGAAGGAACATCTACGGTCTTAGAAATGAACTCCACCTGCATCCGGTCACACAGACGCCTGCAAAATTCCTCATCGGAGATTGAGTCATTTTTCCGGATCATATGATTGAGATGCACCGCGGCTATTTCCAATTTCCACTCCTCTCGTACTGTGCACAACAGGTGCAACAGAGCGACAGAATCCGGACCTCCCGAAAAAGCGACCAGTAGCCGCTGACCGGGTTCGATCAGCTTGTGCAATTCAATATATTTTAAGACTTCGGCACGCATATGGTCAATGTAAGTATTGGGGCAGTTTTGTCAATCAATGGGATATCGATACATGCTTCGTTATTGAGAAAGAGCAGCTTCGATTCTCTCCAGGAAAACATCATATCTCGGGTCGCAATGTTGAGCTTCTATTCGCTTGATCAGTCCCAGCGCTTCCCCAAACTGACCGGCGTTATATAGAATGGCAGTTAAGTTAAGAACAGCGTCCTCAAAGCGAGGCGATATTTCCAGCGCCTTTTGGTAGTAAAACCGCGCCCGGTCATGATCTCCCTTAAGTTCATACGAAGTGCCAAGATTGTTCAGAACGTGGAGATGGTTTGGGTTAATTTGATAGGCACGGACAAAACTCTCAAAAGCCGCATCACGGTCGTCAAGGCTGAACTGGGCAACTCCGCGATACCAACTTAGCGGTGCGGCAGTTGGGTCCATGACGGTCATGAAATTCTCAGACCTATCAGTGGCCGAGATGACTTCCAACCAACGACCTAAATCTCGCCACTTATATATACGCTGCATTTCTTTTTCAGAGTGCAGCCTTATTGAAGCCATGATCGCGACCACAAGTGATAAAATAATAAAGACAACAGGTAGTGCAAATTTCATTTTCCAGATAGTGGGCCGAATATTTCGAGTAGGTGAAATCGGCGCGGCTATGAGATAGGCAATCAGAACCATGAGCAGCATCTGGTGGATTATTCGCTCCTGAGGGTAACTGAAAAAAGCAACAACCAGATAGGCAATAAGTCCAAACAGGCAATAAACTGTCTGCCAATACTCATCCAGGCTCTTTGACCGGACCAGTTTGTTCAGTGCTGTCCGTCCGACCATTCCGAACATCAGCATATAAAACAAAAGTCCCAGCGGGCCGTTTTCACATAGCACCCACAAGTAGTCATTGTGTGGTCTTTGAAAATGAGTCACGCCACTTTCTGAACGCGTTCCCTCAACACCGTAGCCGGCAATATGCACTCGCCATTGGCCGGGCCCAACGCCAAGTATCGGATACTCCCGAGCCATCTCAAGCGAACGCGACCAAATATCAAGGCGATCCGCAATAGATCCATCCTCTCTATTAACAATCGACCTGGCCCGGTCAGCCAGATTCCAATCGGAAACTGAGTTACCCAGAACAACAAACGCAAGTGCCACAATTACCGAGACAACAATGATCTTCTTGCTGCTGAATCTCCCAGAGGATGGTCCCGCCGCTTGAGCAGCGCCCCGAGATTTCCGGGTGATTGCCGCCATGATCAGCGCCGCCACCCCGGCAACCGCCAGCGCAACCCAGACGGCACGGGTCTGGCTGGCGATGATCGTAAACAAAATGACTACGACTGTTGTTGCTCCCATGATTTTAATGACAATCCTGGGAGACCTGACTGTAATTAGTGCAAAAGGCAGAGACAGTATCAAGTAGGATGCAAACAGATTCCGATTTGCCATGGTAGCATAAGGAATAACATTTCCCGGCAGGGACACAAAAGCCAGCGAGAATATTTGGGCCATTCCTATTAGTCCCACCGCCAGCCCTGCGATACTGATTACAACCGGCAGATTCCCGGACAGGACCGTAGATGAGCGAAAAGACCTGACCATGTAGACCAACAAAACAAATGGGAGTATAGTCTTCCCCCATTCATACAGAGACTCACCGGTATTGATAGAAACCAATACGGATATCCCGACCATAGCCAGATATCCGATCACAGCCAGATAGAAATAACGATATTGAGCAAATCCGAAGTCATCAGCTGACTTGTTGAGTTTTCCGAACCAGGCCAAAATTGTGATTAGAAAAATAACGCCAGCCAAAAGAAGCAGACGCGGCGTAAGGGTAATGTCGACCGTCTCAGATGATATAACAAATGGCAGGAACAGAAACGATAAGAGAAATAAGAACGACTGAAGTTTGTCTGGAAAACCGCTCAAGCGAAACTCTCCGCGAAACTAATTGGAGTCCCTGGTCACTGCATCTCCAGCGACAAACGCTCCAAATCTTCATCGGGACCGATCAGCACAAGGACATCCGTTGCATCCAAAACGGTGTCCGGCTGGGGAGTGATGTTCATTCGCTGGCCGACCTTTTTGATCCCAATTATCGTGACATTGTAGTCTTGTTTGAGTTTGGAATCTACCAGACTTTTACCGGAGAACTTGGATTCGATAGGGATTTTGACTTCCTCAATTGACAGTCCATCTTCTCCCAGCGCCGTCATATGCATGAAGTCAACCACGTTGGGGCGGAGCGAAGCCATAGCCATGCGCATACCACCGAGAATGTGTGGGGTAACAACATGATCGGCACCGGCTCTGGCCAGTTTTTTCTCGCCTCCTTCATAGTCCGCTCGCGCAATGATATTTAGGCTGCGATTCATATCCCTCGCCGTCAAGGTGAGATAAACATTCTGAGCCTCCTCCGGCAGAGTAGAAATCAAAGTCTTAGCGGAATCGATTCTCGCTCGCTTCAGAACGTCTTCATCGATGGCATCTCCCTCGACAAAAAGGGTTCCTTCATCCGACAGCTCCGTAAGCGCTTCTTCACCTTTTTCAATCACAACATAATCCACGGATCGCCTCTGAAATTCGCCGGCCACCTGTCGACCGACACGCCCGTATCCGGCAATTATGAAATGACCTGACAGCTTCTTCAGACGACTTTCCATCTTCCTCCTTCCAAACAGTTCGCGCAATTTTCCCTCAAGTACCCATTCACCGAATACCGATAGCGTATAACCGACCAGGGCAACTCCAAACGTAATCAGGAAAATTACAAACAGCTTCCCTGATAAATGTAAAGGATGCACCTCGCGAAAACCGACCGTGGATAATGTGATTACCGTCATATAGAGGGCATCAATTGCCTCCATATCCTCAATATACACAAACCCAACGGTGCCAAGTCCAATAACCACACACAGTCCGGCCAACACCAACCGAATCTTTTTGGCCGAATTTTTCCCGTTATCGTAGTTGACCCTCATATCGCAAGCATATGTCATCGATTGCATATTTTCTACAAAAAAGACGCTATTGATGCTGAAAC
>JAUXBO010000270.1 GCA_030619345.1 Candidatus Zixiibacteriota bacterium
TCGCTCGTGCCGCACCGCCCAAACTGCCGCCAACAAGAACAGGATTGTCATCATATCAGTAAAAACAAATATCGACAGGCCGACCATGTAGGGATGAATCATCAAAAACAGCGACCCGGATAATGCGAGTCTACTGTTCTCCGTCTGTTCGTAGAGAATCCGATGAAACAAAAGATAAGTGAGCAGCGCGATAAGAATTGAAAGTATCCGTAGCGTAAACAGCTCGAACCCAAAAAGTCTCCCCCACGCGCCGTAAATCAGGAACGGCAGCGGTGTAGACATTTCTGAATAGTGCGTCAATTTATCTAATGTAATGGATTGTCCGAAATCGACCGAAGTCTCATAGAAGTGTGATTCGTCCCCCCATACTTCGCGGCTTTGAATATCACTCACCAAGGCAACTGCAATCTCAAATAGAATAGCGACTGAAATAAATAGCAAGGCTGACTTTTTATAAGCCATGATACAACAGACTTTCTCTATACTTCGGCTACAATCACACCCAGAAGCGCCACCGAACCGCCGATAACAAACGTCCATCCGAGAGGTTCGCCAAGCCAGACCAGTGCCACCAGCGATGCGATAATAGGCTGCAGATTGTGGAAAACCGCCGCGCGCGATGCCTCCATAAACTTCAGCACCCAATACCATAGAACGTAGGCAGCTACCGACGTACCGATAGCCATATAAAACACCGCGCCCCAAGCACCGAAGGTTACCTGCGAGTAATCGAACTTAAGAGCCATATACAACCCGAACGGAAAATACAACAAAGAACCGGAAGCCAGGGAGTAGGCCGTTACACGAAAGGCTCCGTACTTTTGCACCAACGGCTTTCCCCAAATCGTATAATACGCCCAAGCTATCACAGCCAGCAGGATGATGAAATCACCCCAGAGATAGTCGCGTCCAAAACTGGTAGCTCCGGAAAACATAATCACCCCGACCCCGCCAAGCGCCACAACAATCCCAATAGCCCGCCGCCAGATTAGCTTTTCCTTGAGATGAATCATAGCGGCAAGAACAATCCAGATTGGCACCGTGGCAAATAGAAGCGACCCATGTCCGGCTGCCGTCAGGGACTGGCCATAGAGAAAAAGTGTTTGATTGAAGGGAATGATCATGATTCCCAGACCGATAATTTTCCACCAGTCTTTTTTTTCAATCGGTATTCCCTTTTTGCGAACCCAGACTATCGCCAGAAGACAAACCGATGAAATAAGAAAGCGGTAGAAGGCAAACGTGAACGGTTCTATCATTCCCAGCCCAAACTTTGAGATCGGGAAGGCCATTGCGCCTAGTGTCTGCTGAAGCAGAAGGACCGAGACAATAAACTTGCCGCTGGGCCGGGAAGTCATATTCCGCCGATCAAATAAGAGACCGGTTAAGGCCGCCATCGACCGGGATCGAACAGCCCGTAATATACCCTGCCTTATCTCCAGCCAGGAATGCGATCAGAGCCGCTTGCTCTTCCGGCCGTCCGAGTCGCCCGGCGGGTACATCGGCAGAGAAAGAAGCATGTATTTCTTCGACCAACTTCCCACTGCTCTCCGCCCTTGCTTCGGCCAAATGCCTCAATCGTTCAGTGGCAGTATAGCCGGGACAAATACAATTGGCCGTGATACCGTGCTTAGAGTAGTTGTTCGAGACCGTCTTGCAGTATCCGACCAGTCCCGCCCGCATCGTATTGGAAAATATCAGGTCATTGATTGGTTGGATCGCGCCAATCGAAGTAATATAAATAAGCCGTCCGAACTTCCTCTTGATCATACCCGGAAGAACGTGTCGGGTCAGGTTTATAGCCGAAAAGAGAATCAGTTCGGCCATCTCATGCCACTGCTGTTCGGTCGTACTCTCAGCTGACCCAGGCGGTGGGCCGCCGGTATTGGACACGAGAATGTCAATCTCCCCGGCCTCCGCTGCAATGTTCTCAATCTCTTTGGGTTTTGAGATATCACCTGTCAGATAATCGACCGTACCTCCCGTGGCCTGTCGGATTTTGTCGGCAGCAGCCTTGATACGTTTCTCATCGCGACTATTAATCGTAACAGCGACACCTTCGGCGGCTAACGCCTCGGCAGCAGCATAGCCGAGGCCCGAAGAGGCTCCCGTGACGAGAGCCCATTTTCCTTTCAGCCCCAAATCCATCAGGGCTTAACCTTGGCCAGTTCAAACGGCAGGGCCGCCGCCGTACGACAGCCACGCTCAAAATCACTGATCCGGAAACGTTCGTTGGGAGAATGAATATTGTCGTCATTCTGCCCAAACCCAATAAGGAGCGTATCAATCCCAAGCAACCGCTTGAAATCGGCCACAACCGGAATAGAGCCGCCCTCTTTCATAAAGACCGGCTGTTTTCCAAACCCGATTTCTATCGCGCGGCTGGCCGCATCCAGCCAAGGACCATCAGTTGGAACCTCAACCGCCGTTGCTCCACCATGTTTGACCACTTTTACACGCACCGACTTGGGTGCGATCCTCTGCAGGTATTTCTCGATCTTGTCACAAATATCTTTTGGGTTCTGGTTGGGTACCAGACGCATGGTAATCTTGCACGAGGCTACAGCCGGAATAATCGTCTTAGCGCCCTCACCCTGATACCCACCCGTGATACCGTTCACGTCGCATGTCGGACGCACCCAGGAACGCTCAAAAGTCGAAAATCCTTTTTCACCATGAGTGGCAGAGATACCCAACGACTGCCGATAGCCCTTCTCGTTGTACGGAAGCCGCTTGAACTGCTTTTTCTCCCACACCGACATCTTTTTGACATTCTTGTAAAATCCGGGAATTGCGATCCTGCCGTCTTTGTCGTGAAGTTGTCCGACTATACTACAGAGTATATTAACCGGATTGGCAATCGCACCACCAAAGCTGCCCGAATGCACGTCACGGTTTGGTCCATGCACAAAGACCTCGACAAAAGCCAGACCTCGGAGACCAAAGGTAACCGCCGGAAGTGATTTGTTGAATTGAGCCGTATCCGAAACCACGACCACATCGGCCTTCAGCAGTTTTCGATTCTGCCGTATGAAAATCGGAAGATTTTCCGAAGCAACCTCTTCTTCACCTTCGATCAGGAATTTGACGTTCATCGGCAGGGTTCCGGTCGCTTTGATGACCGCTTCAAGCCCTTTGATATGAGTAAAGGTCTGTCCCTTATCATCAGTCGCGCCACGGGCATAGATATATCCGGCGCGAACTTCCGGTACAAACGGAGGGGACTTCCAAAGTTCCAGCGGTTCCGGCGGCTGAACGTCGTAGTGTCCATAATAGAGAACGGTCGGGAGTTTCTTGTCAACCAGGTACTCGGCATACACCACCGGGTGACCTTTGGTCGGATAGACTTTAGTCTTAAACCCGATATCCTTCATATGATTCTTGATCCACTGGGCACAGGCGGTGATGTCTTTTTTGTGTTCGGACTTGGCCGAAACCGAGGGAAACTTCAGCAGATCAAACAGTTCTTTTTGTCTTTTCTGCTTGGTGGAAGCCAGATACTGAAACGGGGTCATGTGAATTCTCCTTTATTCGAA
>JAUXBO010000204.1 GCA_030619345.1 Candidatus Zixiibacteriota bacterium
CGAAGTTGATCTGGTCAGGCTCGATTCTTTGAATATCGGTGCGATCACATTGTATGACGTGAAAGCGGGAGTACTTGATCTTTCCCGGCTGGATCGAAAGGTACCCGCAGCCGGTATCTTCGGTGGGTTGATAGGCTATGATTTTCTATCCAAGTTGCCGCTAATCATCGATTATGACAAAGAACAGATTACTGTTTTTCGTCCTGGGAATTTCGAGCAACCTAAGAGCTCACCGGCCATAGATTTTGTATTGACCATGCAGGTTCCCACTGTGGAAGTGTCGGTAAATGGACACTCGGGACAATTTCTTGTCGACCTGGGGAACGCTCTTGGCTTGATCGTACACCACAGATTTGCAGAAGAGACAAATCTCCTGGAGAGTCTTACAGACATTCAAGAGTCTTCCAGGAAATTCTCAGGGATAACCGGCTCCATGACAGCCCGAACCGGCCTGTGTGACAGTGTGAATATTGGCGATATTCGCCTGGACTCACTTCGCCTGATCCTGCCGGATTCAGCCGCGGGTGTGTCCGGTTCCGAAGAGATCGCCGGCAACATTGGGAACATAATCCTGGAGAATTTCCAGGTTATACTTGATTATGGTGCCGGGAAAATCTGGCTCCTGCCTCCATCGTCTCGATGAATTGCAGACGGTCGAGATTCCCCCGTTGTGACCCGCAAATAAGTTGACTCTATAATCAACAGAGATATATTGTGACCTACCAATGGCCGACGGGATATTGAATTGAGGACAGGAGAGTCACCGATGGGTATTCGCAACACCACACTTTTTTTAGTGCTAATCGGGCTGATCTTTATCGGAACCACTACATTCGGATCAGAAAGACATGACAATTTCCTCTCCAAAAACCAGATCGGAGTCCGGTTCGGAGCTTGGGCAAACCAGGGGGATGATATCCCCGATCTGCTCGTTACTCCAGATATATATTTTGAATCCAAAGTGAACAACACCAGTTTCTATTTCGAAGGCTACTATGCTCATCGAATTCTCAAACAGCTCCTGGCCGAATTCTCTATCGGTGTGGCCAACCGCGGCTCGGTCACGATCAAAGAGCTGGGGATTACTGACTTCGGAAACCTGATGGTCTATCCCATCCTGATTAGCGCCCGAATCTACCCGATTGCATCTGCGGATACTCGTATCCAACCATTTGTCTCAGTCGGCGGTGGTCTTTACTATGGAAGGCAGACAGTGCAAATTAGCAATTACTATTTCGACGCTACCTACCGTGAGAGATCAGCAACCGATTGGGATATTTCTCTGGGCGGAGGATTCGACTGGCTGCTCGGCTCCAATCTTGGTCTGGAGTTTAGATCGAGTTATCATCCCATACATTTTGCCAAACCACTACTTACAGCCAAAGAGTATGATGCTCTTACTGTAACGATAGGAATAAAGTATTTTTACAAGCCCAAACAAGCGAAGTGATTGATCACAGGAGGAATTGAATAATGAAAGTTGGCATAAACGGTTTTGGTCGCATCGGTCGTCTGGTTTTCAAAGCCGCCAAAGACACCGACATCGAATTTGTTGGCATCAATGATATCACAGATTCCAAAACGCTGGCCCATCTCCTGAAATACGATTCTATTCATGGAAAGTATCCCGGAGAGGTTCATGCCGATGGTGATGCTCTCGTTGTCGATGGTAAGAAAATACCGATTAGCGCCGAATTTGACCCGGCTAAACTCCCCTGGAAAGAGCTCGGAGCCGATGTTATTCTGGAGTGCACGGGAAAATTCACGAGTAAAGAAGATGCTGCCAAACACATACAGGCCGGTGCAAAAAAAGTCCTGATCTCGGCCCCGGCTAAAGGGCATGACGGTACTTTTATACCGGGCATCAACACCGATCAGTACGACAAAGCAAAGCATGATATTATTTCTATCGGTTCCTGTACAACCAACTGTCTGGCCCCGGTGGCAAAAGTTCTGATGGACAACTTTGGAATTCAGAAAGCTTTCATGACCACCATCCACGCCTATACCAACGATCAGCGAATTTTGGATACTCCGCACAAGGACCTCCGTCGTGCGCGTTCCGCCGCTCTGTCCATGATTCCGACAACAACCGGTGCAGCTAAAGCAATTGCACAGGTTATTCCGGAGCTTGAAGGCAAAATGGACGGCTGTGCTATCAGGGTGCCTACCCCGGTGGGCTCGATGGTTGACCTGGCTGTTTTGCTGGATAAAGAAACTACCGCGGATGAGATCAACGCCGCTGTTAAGGAAGCCGCCACAAATTCACCGCTGTCGATCACATTGGAGTATTGCGAAGATCCGATTGTATCGGTTGACATCGTGGGTAACCCAAACGGTTGTATTTTCGACGCGGCCATGACTGCCTGTCAGGGGAATTTTGCTAAAGTATTTAGTTGGTACGATAACGAATGGGGATTCTCCAGTCGTATGGTCGATATGATGCGGATGATGTTGTAGCATATTACGAGGTCAGTAAACGATGAATAAAGTAACAGTTGCTGAAATCAATTTCAAGAATCGGACGGCCTTAGTCCGAGTCGACTTTAACGTACCGCTCGATTCTGAGCAGCGGATTACCGATGACCGGCGTATCAAGGCGGCCATCCCGACTCTGAGTAAGATTCTCTCAGATGGCGGCAAAGTCATCGTCTGTTCTCATCTGGGCCGCCCAAAAGGGAAATTTGTCCCTGAGATGTCGTTGCGTCCGGTCGCCACAAGACTGAGCGAACTGCTTTCAACTGAGGTTCTGTTTGCAGAAGATTGTATCGGACCAGAAGCGTCTAATCCGGCCAACAAGCTAAAACCGGGTGGCTGCCTCTTGCTTGAGAATCTGCGCTTTCACAAGGGAGAGACCGATAACGATCCTGGATTTGCGCAAAAACTGTCCTCACTGGCAGATATCTATGTAAATGATGCCTTTGGAACCGCGCATCGTGCGCACGCCTCCACTGAAGGAGTGACTCACCACTTTAACCAATCGGTGGCTGGATTCCTGATACAAAAGGAATTGCACTACCTCGGCAGTACACTGGCTGCACCGGTGCGTCCATTTGCCGCTATCCTGGGTGGCGCTAAAATCTCAGGGAAAATCGAAGTGATAAACTCTTTGATTGACAAAGTAGATCGTCTGTTTGTCGGCGGCGGCATGATGTTCACGTTTATAAAAGCGATGGGACATTCTATCGGTGATTCTCTTCTTGAAGAAGATAAAGTGGAACTGGCTCGAGAACTAATCGACCGGTTCAAAAAGTCTGAGGCTAAGCTGATTCTACCCGTCGATTGTGTGATCGCCCGTGAGATTTCTGACGATGCCGAAACTCAAATTGTTGGTATCAACTCCATACCGGACGGATGGAAGGGACTGGATATCGGACCGGAAAGTATCAAGCTGTTTGAACAAGAATTGTCCGACTGCAAGACGATTGTCTGGAACGGACCGATGGGTGTTTTTGAAACTACGCCTTTCGCCACGGGGACGTTTGCTATCGTACATATTCTAGCGACTCTAACCGAAGATGGCGCAACCACAATCGTGGGTGGCGGAGATTCAGCGGCCGCTGTCAGCAAGGCCTCGCTCGATAACAAACTCTCTCACATCTCGACCGGCGGTGGCGCTTCGCTGGAATTCCTCGAAGGCAAATTGCTTCCGGGAGTCGAGGCATTAACACCAGCCCAGAAAGTGGAAACGGTAAAAAATGCGTAGATCAATAATCACCGGTAACTGGAAAATGAACAGTACGGTCGCAGAGACTGTAAATCTGATCAACGGTTTGTTGAAAGCCGGTGCTGCCGACAGCAAAGGCGAAGTTGTCGTCTGCCCTCCTTTTACGTCACTGGAGTCAGCAGGCAAGCTATTGAAAGATAGCAGCATAGGTCTTGGCTCTCAAGACATGTCAGAGTACAAATCGGGTGCATACACCGCTGAGATATCGGCCGAAATGCTGTTGACACTTGGGGTTACCCATACTATATTGGGCCACTCGGAAAGAAGGCAGTACCATTTTGAGACTGACGACCGGGTAAACAGAGCGGCGAAAGTTGCCCTTGAGGCTGGCTTGACGCCGATTATTTGTGTCGGTGAAACTCTCGATCAGAGAGATAGCGGCGACACTGAGAAGACTGTCGGGAGTCAGATCGAAGGTACCCTTGCCGGATTCACAGCTGACCTTTTGTTGAGGACGGTTGTCGCTTACGAGCCTGTATGGGCGATAGGCACCGGTAAGACAGCCACTCCCGAGATGGCTGAAGATGTTCACCGATTCATTCGGGAAAAGATAGCCGCCATTGACAAAGAGGCAGCTGATCAGGTCCCGATTTTGTATGGCGGTTCGGTAAAGCCGAGCAACGCCGGTGAACTTTTGAGTCAACCGAATATCGACGGTGCCCTTGTGGGCGGAGCGTCGTTGAAGGTTGATGATTTTATTGGAATTATTAACGCTCTTTAGGAGGTATATCTTTTGTTCACAATCTGGGTGATCTTTCACGTGATAGTCTGCATAGCGCTGGTGTTGGTTGTTTTGCTGCAGTCGGCCAAAGGCGAAGGTCTGGCTGGTTCTGCCTTTGGTGGCGGTGGCGGCGGAATGGGCGGCGCTGTATTTGGTGGTCGCGGAGCGGCTTCGTTTCTCTCCAGGGCTACAACGGTGCTGGCTGTTGTCTTCATGTTTAATTGCGGCGCACTGGCGTATATGTCATCGACAACCCGAGGGGTCGCATCGGCTGACGATCCGGGTGAATCGGTTGTAACGCGCGAGGCCCAGAAGGAACGAGATCAGGCTCTCCAGTTCCAGCAACAACAACAGCAGTTGTTGGCGGATTCAGCTGCTGCAAGCGGTCTGGATATAAAAATAATTGATGATGGTATTCCCGATCAAACGGCCCCTGCCGATACCTCTGGGAATTAGCAGAATTTGTGGTGTGATAATAAAACACACCTCGCATGTGCGGAAGTGGTGGAACTGGTAGACACGCCATCTTGAGGGGGTGGTGGACTATGTCCATGCGGGTTCAAGTCCCGCCTTCCGTACCAAATTTTAAGCCCTTAACCA
>JAUXBO010000018.1 GCA_030619345.1 Candidatus Zixiibacteriota bacterium
AGAGGTTGAAACCGGACATGTATTTGGTCAAAGGAAGTAAGAGGTGATATAACATTACTTGGCACTCCCTTTTCCAAATACATTGCGTAGAGCGCTCAGGACTTCTTCCAATCCGATTCCACGAGAACCCTTAAGCAGCACGAAATCATGAGGCCGGATATACTCTGTAATATTGGAGGCCGAAAGTGCGTTCGAGTACTGAAGAGTGTCCTCCATTTTCATCCCGGCACTCACGGCCGCTTCTCTCATAAACTGTGACATCGGCCCTATAAACACGGCCAACTCCACCCCCAACTTCCCAACTAATTCACCTATTTGGCGATGGAAACGTTCTGACTCCTCGCCCAACTCCAGCATATCACCAAGTACGATCAGACGCCTTGATCCGGTTGATACTTGATCAAAGCTCTCCAGCGCGGACTTCATTGATTCCGGATTGGCATTATAGCAATCAGCCATAACTCGGATTTCGCCAACTCTTTCGATTTGACCTCGCATAGGTGCCGTTGAAAACGGAATCGCCGCAGTATCAACATCGTTGAAATCGTATCCCATAGTTCTCACAATAGCATAGGCGGCTAACAGGTTGGCAGCCTGATGCCTCCCTATAAGAGGCAAATTAAATTTCTTCCCATCGATCACGATTTCCTGCCCTGATTCTGATTCTTGTGAGAAGTCAATTTCAAAATCCGCTTTGTTCTCTAACGCGAACGTGAGCGTATTGCTTGATACAGTCGAAGCCTCTTGCATCAACACCGGATCATCTCCATTCACGATTAATCGAGTGCTTCCTGGAGATGCTGTCACCAACTGTAGTTTGGCTCGTGCAACCTCTTCTACCGTTCCAAGTTTTTCCAAATGTGACGGCCCTACATTTGTTATACAGATCAAGTCCGGCTGGGCTACTTGCGCCAGGCGTGGCATTTCACTTGGTGTCGATATGCCCAGTTCCAGAACGGCGACTTTTGTATTTTGTGGCATCTTGAAAATTGCCAGCGGCAGGCCGAACAGATTGTTCAGATTCCCAGGTGACCCAAATGCATCCGGCTCCACTGCCTGCAGCAGGCTCATCGTGAACTCTTTGGTGGTCGTCTTGCCGTTTGAACCCGTTATGGCGGCTACAAATGGGTTAACCTTCGACCGATAGTTTTCGGCCATTCCCAGCAGAGTTTCATGCGTGTCAGCAACGGCAATCTGCGGTATTTCTGTTTCGACACTGCTTGTATCCGCCCATTTTTTTTCGATCAGCAAACCGGCAGCATGGCGATCAACAGCCTGTTGGACATGATCGTGACCGTCATGCTTTTCACCCCGAATAGCCACAAACAGTTCTCCCCTCTTGATGGTGCGGGAATCAATCGACACACCACTGAAGACGGAGTTTGGCCCAAAGCTATCCTGAATTGTTCCGCTGATAATCTCGGCCAGTTGATCGAAACTCAAACTAATCAATTCTCCTCGCCCTTGTTTGTGTATCCCAGTTCACCAAGCACTCGCCTCACTTCGGCCGTATCATCAAAAGAGTGTCGCACACCTTTGATTTCCTGATAATTCTCAGCGCCCTTTCCGGCAATGAGTACCACGTCACCCTCTTTAGCTTTTCCGATGATCTGTGCAATCGCCTCTTTGCGGTCGCTGATAATTTCGTATTGATCCCCTTTTAAGCCGGGACGTATGTCGTCGATGATATCTCCGGCATCTTCGCTACGCGGATTATCCGAAGTAATCACGGCAAAATCGGCGTTCTCGGTCGCTGCAGCTCCCATCAAAGGTCGCTTCCCCCGATCCCTGTCACCACCGCATCCAAATAGCAGCAACAGTTTACCCGAGCAAAGTTCTCGCGCCGATTCGCACAGACGGGATATTGCGTCCGGAGTGTGAGCATAATCGACATAGATGGCAAACGGTTGACCGGCACCGACATAATTGAACCGCCCTGGAATCGGACGAGAGTTTTCCAAACCCTTGACCAGCGAATCAAGGTCCACACCTGCAGCCAATCCTGCGGCAGCAGCAGCGATACCGTTCATCAAATTGAATTTGCCGGAAAGGGATAACTTGACGGTGCGGTTTCCCATCGGGGTCACCAGATCAAGAATTGTTGCCTCCGGTTTTATTTCATACTCCGTACAATAGACATCTGCGTTGGTGTCTTTCAGGGAATAGCTGAGATACGAGGAACTAAAATCTCCAAACAACGGCCTGAATTCCGGCACATCGAGATTTATCACCACGTAACTCAGAGCGCCATTCAGCTTCGTCAGCAGTTTTGATTTGGCCGCCAGATAGTTTTCCATGGTGCCGTGAAAGTCCAGATGGTCTCGGGTGAGATTGGTAAACAGAACGACCCGAAAAGCCAGATGATCTACGCGGTGAAGTTCCAGGGCGTGTGAAGAGACTTCCACTACCGCATTGGCGCAGTTGTTTTTCTTCATCAGTACCATCAACCGCTGCAAATCAAGAGATTCCGGTGTTGTGCGTTCGGCCGGAAAGGTCTCACCGCCGGTGTCGTAAATGGAAGAAGTTACCAGTCCAACTTTTTTGCCGCGCACCTCCAGAATATTCTTGAGCAGGTGGCAGGTGGTGGTCTTTCCATTGGTCCCGGTTATTCCGCACAATTTCAACTTGCGACCCGGGAAGTCGTAGAATCGTGCTGCAACTTCGGCCATTGCCGCCCGGACATCGGGAACCTGAACATAAGTTCCCACCTCATCGCAGCCATCACGTTCGCCCATAACTGCCACGGCTCCGGCTTTGACAGCATCTTTCACAAAATCAAATCCATCCTGGGCATAGCCCTTTATGGCGAAAAAGAGACTCCCCGGCTTGATCAATCGTGAGTCGTACTCCATGTGAGTTATCTCGACTGACTGATCGCCGGTTATCCGGGCCTCGGGAATATTACTTATCAGATCGCTGAGTATGATCTCAACCTCCTAAATGGATTTGCATACCAACCGGCAAAGTGACTTATCTTTAATAGTCGACCCCGGTTCAATCGACTGTTTTACAACTCTTCCGGCCCCGGTGACTTCATATGATAGTCCGGCAAATCCGCAAAAGGCCGCCACTTCACGAAGCGACAAACCCTTGAGATTTATCATCCGGTGCAAACTATCCTGCTGCGCAGCTACAATCACGAGGACATCGTCTCCCTCAAACAGCAGCCGATCCGGGCTGGGAAATTGCCAGACCACATTCCCTTCGTCCCCCTCGCAACGAACTTCCAGTCCGATCTCCGCCACCTTGGCCAGAGCATCAACCGGTGTGTATCCGCTAAGATCAGGAACTTCCACTGTCGTTTTCCTATGTCCCTTTGATTCCTCGATTACATTTTCCTGCGAAGCGAATAAATCCGGGTTGAGCACCGTGTATCGTTCGGCTATCTTTCTAAACGCCGGACCAGCCGTGTAGCCTCCGTAATGAATGGGATGCGGCTCGGCTATCACTACAATGCCTGCAACCATGGGATTTTCTGCCGGGAAGAATCCTGCGAACGACGCCATGTATTTGCTTCGGTAGTACCGTCTGTTCTCCACGTCGAATATCTGTGCGGTGCCGGTCTTACCGGCGATTGTCACCGCGGGAGAATTGACCGGCTTAGCCGTACCCTGTTCAACGACGCCGCGAAGAAACGCTCGAAGACTGTCGGCTGACCGTTCTTTCATGGCGCGACCAATCACATCCCGTTTGATGTTCCGCACCACATAGCCATCTTCGTCTACACTGCCAAATATCAGCCGTGGTTTTAGAAGTTCGCCCCCGTTCGCTATTGTGGCGAAGGCAACAGCCATCTGCAGAGTTGATACAGCAACGGAATGTCCGATCGTAAAGGCCGCCGTATTGTATTCAGACCAGCGCGATGGTGCGCCAATTTTTCCGGCCGTCTCACCCGGCATACAACCCAGAAGTTTTTGTCCGAGTCCAAATTTTTTGCACGCGGCCAGTATCTCCTCGCCACCAGAATTGATCGCCAGCTTGGAGATACCAATATTGCTCGACAGCTCAATGATTTGCCGGAAATTAAGCCACTCCAGTTCTTTGTCATCATGAAGAGTACGTCGCCCCAAACGGAACTTCCCTTTTTCACAGTAAGTGGTCTCGGCAAAGTCGACCATATCCTGATCAAGCAACGCCGCCGCCCCGAAAACTTTGAAAATGGAACCAGGCTCAAATTGATCGGTCACCACTCTTGCCTTTACCGGGCGAAGCGGATTTTTCTCGTTGGGATCATAATGAGCCATAGCCAGAATATCACCATTGTTACAATCGACAAAGGCTGCCATACCGAATTTCGCGTTGTGCTTATCCACCGCCACCTGTAGTTCTTCTTCGATGATCTCTTGCAAGCGCCAGTCAACGGTCAGAACCAGCGATTGACCCGGCACCGGATGTATGAGAGCCTGCTCCCTGACCCGATAGATATTGCGAAGGCCGTCGCGGCGATAATCTGCCTTACCCGGTTTTCCGGCAAGTCGCTGGTTGCACGAGTATTCGAGTCCCGACTGCCCTTCCTTATTGTCGATATTCGTGTAGCCCAGAATCTGTTTTCCAATAGTGCCGAACGGATACTTGCGCTCTGTTGCCTGTCGAAGGTACAATCCCCGCGGAGCATCGGCGACAATTCTTGCAGCAGCAGCGTCGGACATGGCGCGCTTGATCCATCGGAATCTATTAGGAGCAAGGCCATAATCCTCAATGGCCGTCCCCCGCTGACGTCCAAAAAACTTTTCGATATATTTGGCGGCGCTTTTGACTTCCTCTTTTGTTTCCGGGTATGCCACAAGTGACTGACGGTATACATTATTTGCTACCACCCGCCCGTGACGATCATAGATGACTCCGCGGTCAGCCGGGATCTCTACCGTTCCGCTTGATTGGCGCGTTACGATCTCACTATAACGAGCAGCATTGACTACCTGAAAATGCAGCAGACGAAATGTTACGAGAGCAAAAAAGATAGCCATGAAAGTGAAGACGACAAACAGACGCAGCTTCTCCTGCTGGGTTCGCTTCACTTTCCACCTCCAGCCGAGGTGGTGTCAACGGTGACAATCTGAAGTTCACGGGCATTGACATCTGACTCCGTAATTACCGGCATGAAATCGGCCACTCTTCTAATAGCGCGCGCCATAACGGTCAATTCGTCGGGACGAACCGTCTCCGTTTCACGCGGAACCAGAGTATACAATTGTTCAGCGTTTATCGGCCTCATACCGAGGCTGTCAACTGCGTAACTCTCGATGCGGCCGGACATGGAGAGGGCAGAAATCTCGGCGCCTACTTTTTTTAGATTATCTTCAAGCCGATCATGGTCATTGCGGAGTTGTCCTACTTCCTGCACCAGATCAAGGACCATCACTCTCTGCCATACATGAAAACAGCAAACCACCAAAATCGCCAGGGCAAGCGCCGACATGGTTAGATAGCGATGAGACTTCAGACGGGTGATAATCGAAGACTTGATCTCTATCGTCTCCTTGAATTTCCTTACAGCCTTCCTCATCTTATATCCGCTCCACCACTCGCAACCGGGCAGAACGAGCTCTGGGGTTGGATTCAATCTCTGTTTGCGAAGGCAAGAGAGCTTTCCTTGTCACCGCTCTCAAAGTAGGCAGTTTGCCGCAGATGCAAACAGGCAAACGCGGCGGACAGATACATCCCTTGATCTGCTGTTGGAAAAACCGCTTAACAATGCGATCTTCCAGAGAGTGATAGGCAAGCACAGCCAGCCTTCCGCCGCTGTTTAGAATACTAACAATATTGGGGAGCGCTTCGGCCAGACTATCCAGTTCACTATTGACTGCTATTCTCAAAGCCTGAAATATTCGGGAAAGAGTTTTTTTCTGATGGGCCGGGGCCGAAGAAGATAAGATTATGGTTTTCAGATGAGAGGTCGTGAGGATCATTTCTTTCTGTCTTTCCCTGACAATTGCCGCCGCAATCCTGGCCGACCTCCGCTCTTCTCCATAGTCACGAAAAAGATTGGCCAGTTGCGACTGACTGAGTCCGTTAACTAAATCCGCTGCGGTACGCAGCCCTTTCTCCTGGTCAAACCGCATGTCAAGCGGCCCGTCTTCGTTATGTGAAAACCCGCGTGCGGCAGTGTCGAGTTGAAGCGAGGACAAACCCAGGTCCAGAAGAATTCCATCAAATCGATCGTCGCCAAACTGAGCCACTGTGTCGAGGATATCGACATAAGATGACTGGATGATTTTACAATGCTGATTGACCTTTTCAAGTCTTTTGGATGCAACTCTGACCGCCTCGCCATCTTTATCAACTCCGTAGAGCCTCGCACTTTCATCAACTGATTTCGACAGCGCCAGAAGATGTCCACCGAGACCGGCCGTTAAGTCCAGATAAGCGCCGTCCGTCACCACTGTCAGGTGATGAACAATCTCCTCCGCCATTACGGGGAGGTGAACGCTATCCCGACTGGTCGGACCCATCGCCGGAGAATAGCCGTTCGGCTACTTCTTCATAGCTCTTCGCATATTGTTCCAAATAGTATTGATATCTTTCCGGATTCCAGATTTCGACCCATCGATTCACACCGATCACAAGTAGTTCTTTTTTCAATCCCGCCTCGGAAACGAGGTGAGATGGAATCAGGATGCGGCCATTCTTGTCAGGAGTAACTGACCCGGCGGCCGAGTAGAATCTTCGGCTGAAATACCTGAAGTCTTTCTCAGTGAAGTTTAGAGTGGAAAGACGGCTTTGAACTTCTTCCCATTCGGGCTCAGGGTAGAGACTTAAGCAACCCTCTAAGCCCTTGGTAATAACCAGATTACCTTCCAATAACGGCTTCTTGTCGGTGCCCGAAAGAACGGACCGGAGCTTTGCAGGAAGCGCAAATCTCCCCTTGTCGTCCATAGTTGTCTGGTATTGTCCAAAAAAGCCACTCATGGAAAATCCCACTTTACTCCACTTATATCCAGAATTACCAGAATTTATCACTTTTTCGCCACGATTGTCAAGCGCTTTTTGTCTTAAAATTGAGAAAAAATGGGAGCCTAAGTTGAACCATATCAATGAATAATAGGACAACATAAAGTTGAAATTTTGTAACTCATTGGTGTCAACCAACCAGCGGGGAAATATTTTCCCTTGACCGAATCAGTCAACTGTGGAAGTCGTAAGCATATATTGATTTACAGAATGTGATAATGTAATGACCGATATGGTCCAGGGATAATAAAGCAGCTGGCGAGAGCACCAAAACAATTGTACCCCAACAAGTTACGAACAAAATGTGGGATCAGGAGGAGAGCAATTTGGCAAACAGGGCGGCAAAATCGGACGTCATCCGGTCGGATGAGTATTCCTGTGAGTATTCAGGGCAGACCGTGAAGGTCCGGTCACCTTGCTCAAATAATTGCAGTTTCTGCAGCAGAAAATCCGTTGCGGGCTGGGCATGGGCTGGATCATAACAGAGTGAGTTGCCAGTCTTTTTCAATAGCTGGCTGAGTTCGCCGTCATTCGGAACGGCGGCAAGAATCGGGCGACCGGAAGCAAGCATGTAATAAACCTTACCGGTCGTGAACGGCGCCTCGCGATCAGAAGCAAGACCGACATAAAAGCAGGATGCATCCGAGGCCGCTTTAACGGCTTCAGCTCTTGGCTTAAACCCATGCATCAAGCACAAATCTGAGAGACCGAACTCCTCCAGTTGCCGGATGAGCCAATTTTTATCACAGTTGCCAAACTGTTCGATTCTTATTTTCTCACGCACTTCCGGATGCTGATCAAACAGATCAGAGAGTAATTTGAAAAGTGGCCTGACCGGATATATCTCATTAAAAGTTCCAAAAAGTCCAATCACAAATTTGTTTGTTTTGACCTCAGGCAACCAGAGCCGCGAGAAATCTCGGTCATAGCTGTTGGCGATGACATGCTCTGTCCCCAGATAGTCGGCAATAGTTTTGTTCACGGTCGTGACGAACTTTGCCTCGGAGCGGATGGATTTGAGAAGCGCTTTTCCCTTTTTGACAAGTTTTTCATCCGTAAAACACTCTTCGACCGGATATGAATTCCAGAAGTCCCGAAAATCCGCCACCCATGGTATAGATGTTTCCCGACTGAGCTTCTGCGCAACCAGATGAGCGGAAACGGGCGGCGAGGTTGACATTATAAGGTCATACTTTTGCGAGGCCAATAATTGCCGACCAAACCGAACAGCCGGTTGCACCCAGCCCACTTTAGGGTCCGGAAAAAAACGATCGGAGACATCTCGGCCTCGTTCGATTGATCCCACCTTGATTTTACGCACACCCAGAAGATACATAAAGCGCTGTGGATCAAACGACCCTGACCGGTAGATTTTGCTCTTGTCCAAGGTAGCCAGATGCTCCGGCTCATATACCCGGTAGGTGACCGGCTTAACCGTCAGGATGTCGCAGTCAAATCCATACTCCCCCAACTGCTTAAAGAGCGACAAAGGCCGCCCAATCCCGGCCCCACCCATTGGTGGAAAGTAGTAACAGACAAGCAGCACTCTCGGCTTAGAAGTCATTTCCCTCCCTCCGCTGCCAATCCTCTCATTATGCCTATTTGCTGAGCAATGTTCTCTTCAAATAGAGCCTCCGACAGCACCCGATTCCGATTTGACTGACGCCGGACATTGTCATCTTCTTTCGTTGAACAGATGCTCTCAATGATCTGGTGGAGAGTATCGACATCTCCGCTTTTGTAAAGATAGCCGGTCTCGGATGTGAGCCATTCAGCGACTCCCGGTATGTCACGGGCAACAGCCATCAGCCCCAGCCCCATTGCCTCAATCAAAGAGACCGGAGATGAATCTGAACTTGCGTTCGACAAGCAGATATCCCGTGTGGAGAAGAACCGGAGGAATTCCGGTCGAGACATTTTGTCGTAGTAATGCACTTTGCCATCGCTGATAGCATTGGCTTCTCTCTTGAAAGATTCATACAGTGATCCAAACGAGGGGAAAGTCAATTCAATGGAGCCACTTGAAACCAAGTCCGCCAACGCTTCGACAATAAACAGATTGTCATACACTTCTTCGTGCGCCCGCGGAACGATTACTTTTGGCGGCCTGGAAATCTTTTTTTGTTCTGAGTAAAAATCAAGGAACTCGCGTTCGACACCCCACGGAATGACCGAGCTGTTGGAGAATTTTAATATTTTACGTGCTTCGGCAAGCAGGTACTCAGAGTCAGCTATTATGTGTGCTGCATTGCCAAGAGCCAGATTTGCTTTGGCACGGTGGAGTCTTGATTTATGCGGTACTCGCAAAATATCCGATCCCCAAAGGCACAACAGATAGGGCGTGTCCATACCTTGCAAAGCTTTTGCAGCAAGGTGACCATACCCGGTGGCATAGTGAGCAAAGAGAACGTCCGGGCGGAATGCCTTGATGACAGTTTTCAACTGTGCGACGGCCAATGAATAGTGAAGCGATTTGATCGGTCCTTTACGCTCCAGTACGATATCGACAATACCGCTCTGCTCAAGCGAACAGAGCTTTACTGTCTGTCCCTGCCGTCTAAGTTCGGCCAGGCAACGTTCGATATGAAACGAATCGCCATCGCCGAGCAGCAGAATGCGAAAAGGATTACTCATTGCACGAGTTTCCCCAGAATGCTCTGTGAAGTCAGGCGCTGATACTTGTACTCGCTCCCCCCCCATTTCTTTTTGTAGGCCAGGAGATTCTCAGCATCAATCGGAGTCGCACCGAGGTTCAACTTCGTCAATCCGGATGCCACTGCCTTCTGAACCGCCGTTGCCAGCAACAACTGATTCGGTTTCAAAAATGAAAACTCTCTATCTGATACGACCTGCCAATTGACAAGCATATCATGCTCCACAAAATTTATGTGCGAAGCCACCGATTTATCCTGATAGTCCAGCCAGTACCATCTGACTCGCTGATCCCTCTCTGCAAGCTTGGCCAAGGCGCGATAAAATTGATCGTCATATTTTCTTTTGATGCCCTGTCGTTGGGAGGTCGCGTTCACTAACCCCACAAAACCATCAAAATCTCTTTTGCTATCAAAAGAGCGAACGGTTGCTCCCTCACGCTCAGACTTTCGGATCTCAGAGCGAATCTTGCTATCGGGCGGCTCCCAATCGGGACCGATGTCAACCATTAGAGTCACACATTCCTGTCGGTCGAATTCATCGCTGCTCGGAAAGTCACCATAGAAATCATAAATATTGGAGCTAACATAGCGCTGTTTTCGTATAGCCTGCAATATGGCCTGACCAGACGACACAAAATCACTGGAAGCATGGTTTCCAACAAGGCGGCCATAACATCCGTCCGGCATGGATTGAAATCTTCGAACAGCCGACAAGCCAAACTCCACCCCGGGCAAAGCTGCTACTATCTTGCGCTCCACACGAGCAACCCAGCAAACCGGATGTCCACCTACTGAGTCCCACAGCCTCAGAAAAGAAGTTGAGCAAAAAAAACTGCTTTGGTCAAGCAGCGATGATAGTTCCGAAGTGAACTCATTTTCCGTGAGACGAACGACTTCAATCATTGGCGCACCAATAGAATTTTCCCGCGACCGAAATTACCCTCTTCATCCTCGACCAAAAAGAGATAAACACCGGAAGATACTTCTTCGCCAGCTTCGTTCCGTCCATCCCACGAGAAATTAATCGGCAGTTCACGTACTAAGTCACCGGCGACCGAATACAGGCGGACTGTGGCCGGTTTTAGATAGTTGAAGAAAAGTCGGTTGTTATCTGATGAGATGACAAATGGATTGGGAAAAGCAATCACCTGCTCAACATCCGAGGTAGGGTTTGATGTCATCGAAGGCCTGGCCGAGATACCCCGATCTGTCCCGACATACAAAAGCCCGGTGGTTACCTCAAAATGGAGAGAACTGATCTGATCCGAAAGCAGCCCGGAGTTTCTCTCAGTGAAGACTTCGAAATCGCCGGTCGAAGCATCCCGCCTTGCCAGACCGCTGGAAGTGCCGACATAGAGGTTCCCCCGTGGATCAAATTCAAGTGAGTTGATATCGGTACCCGCGGCTGGTGGCATCTCTACTTCGACAAACTTTTCAAATCCGACATCCCATCGGGACAACCCAAAATTCGTCCCGACCCAAAGATTTCCGTCGGGATCAAATTGCACCGTACGGATCGTGTTTGATACCAGATCACCCCGTTCAAACTCCGAAGTATATAGAGTGCAGAGTCGTTGTGAATGATCGAACGGGTCTTCGCCCATTTCACAGAGATACAGACCGTTTTGCTCGGTGCCGACCGCCAGTCGATTATCATCGAGAGCAAGACAACTCACAAAAATATCGTTGAGCCCATCATCAACGCCAATCGAATCCCAGTTAGCCCGATTGTTTAGATCAGTCATATCAGCAATGGCTATCGGGTATCCGTTGGCGGCGCGGTAACAGGCGGCATACAGGTAACGGCCATTGTTCTCCAGTCCCTTGATGACTACAAAAAAGAAACTGGTGTCGTCGTTATTTCCCATCAACGTGGAATTATAGCGATCATAGTGGGGAAGTTTCGGATTATCGATGCGCCAGATGCCATCCCCATCGGTACCGATATAGGCCCCTCCCGATGAGTCAGCCATAGCCCGGCGCGACACCCTGAAAAAATTCGAATTCTCCCAGACGGAGTCGGTCATAATCCCGGCCGTCCGATTCACAAATCCACCAATAAGGGCCCCGCTCGAAGTTGTAGCGATATCCATAACACTAACCCCCGGCAGACCGACAAAGGGATATTGAACGTATTCACTCCCGTTCGGATAAAACAGGCCATCCTCTTTAGTCCCCAACCATAGCTGCCCATTAAAACTTGCTCCACTTACAGGCACCTGCGAAACGAGTTGCATCGGCAAAGCTGTCAGACTGTCACCGTCGAGAATACCGTAATCTCTGCTTGATGTTCTCTCGCGAAAATAAAAAACGGTGTCATTGATGACTTGAAGTCTCGCCTGAAGAATGCTGTCAGCATCAATAACAACTATCAAATCGAGCGAGAGATCAACCCTGACAATTGCCCGCGGAGTAGATGCGTATACCAAAGACCCGCTCTTCACAACCGATGTGACCGTGTCGTTCCCCAAGCCACGATGTCGGTTGTTCTCAAAGTAGAAGCCCTTCCACGACTCGGGCGCTTTGAGTTGCGAGAGATCAGATCGCTCAGCTACAGCCAATCCGGCCGATGTTGCAATCCAGAGACTATCCTTGTCCAGAAGTATATCATACACGGCCGGATCAGCAGCAAGACTATCAAACAGCAGGTAGCTGTCCTGAATCTGCCCGCCGTCATCGTTTTTTGAAAAGAGAAGTAACCCGACATCACTTCCTAACCAGAGTAAGTCGCCATCATCAACCAGACAGTAAAGTGGAAGCGGATTGTTGTCTCTATCCAGAATCAGATATGACTGAATAGCGTCGCCTTCGATTTTTGCCAGCCGCCCGTTTCCCGCGACCCAGATAATACCCGAGCCATCCTGAATCATATCATAAACATCAACAGTGCCGAGGCCATCGGTATTCAAGATTGTCTCCGGCTTCTTCAAGTGATTGCCGATAACTTGAATGCCACCGGATGTCGCGGCGTAGAGACTGCCATCTATTACACAAAGGCGTCTGATTTCGCTGAACGAAGTTAAGTTTTTCCAGAATCCTTCCTGCGACTTCGACTCCTGGAACCCGAAGATTACCAGTGTCAGCACAATTAGGATCGGAATTTTGACAGTCTTTGCCATATCCATTGTACAAATAATATACCGCTGAAGAGCAGCATTATCAAGAACGAGACCAGTCCCGCAATATCCCCATGACGAGTGAAAAAGGAATATTCATCCAGTCGTTTTATCTTTCCCTTGAGTACCCCCACCTCGTACAGGTCAAGTGAGTCCCGCACTCTTCCGTAATCATCAACAATATACGTCAGACCGCTGTTGGCCACCCGAACCGCCCAGGTTCGGTTTTCGATAGCTCTCGTGATGAAGATTCTGGAATGCATGTGAATCCCTACCGATGCACCAAACCAGGTATCGTTTGTTACCCCTACCAGAAATTCGGCTCCGTCGAGAATCGTCTGCCGGACATATTCCGGGAATGTTGTTTCGAAGCAGATGAGAACAGCATAGGCGGCCTCGGGAAGCTGAAAAATGACAAGCGAGTCACCAGGATAGAAATCAGACCACCATTGAATATCATAGGTCTTTATAAACGTCAGGTATTCAGTAAGAACATCCTTTTGCAGAATAGAAAAATGATCCTGATAGGGTACATGCTCTGCAAAAGGAACCAACTTCATCTTGTCATGCCGCTGTTCTATCTTTCCCGAAGGTGTAAATTGATAGCAGGAATTATAATGTCGTTCCCCGCGTTCATCCATCGACGCCCCCAGACTTCCCACCAGATGATAACTCTTACTTCGAGTGGCGATTCCCCCGATTCGTTTTGTTGCACGATCATCATGAGTAAGATAGGCGGGCGCAGAAGTCTCGGGCCAAATGTACAGATGAACCGTGTCACGGATGACGGAATCACGGGTGACGGCGTCGTCAAGATTGGCCATTGTCAATGAGTCATACAGTTTATAGCTGTGTTCCTGATTTCCCCGGGCCCATTTGACATCGATAGGGACCGAACCCTGTAACATAGCCACTTGGAAATCACCGGGTGGCGGAAATCTGGGAACTACAACCCAGCCGAATGCGGCCAGCGCCACTATGATCGCCACAGAGATTAGACCCGAAGTAAGCCTTCGTTCGACCGACAGCGTATTACGTAAGACCAAACTTAATAAGACGTTGACCGTTACGATCAAAAAGGTCAGGCCATGCGTTGAGATCACGGATACAATCTGGATAAGATATAAGTAATACGACTGCGTGTAGCCAAGATCGGACCAGGGAAATCCAAACTCAGAAAGGGTACGAAAGTGCTCTAACCCTGTCCAAAGAAGCGGCAACAAAACATATCCAAGCCACGGTTTGATATGGTAGGCCCTGACAAAAAGAGAGAGTGCAACTGCACCATAGAATCCGAGAATCACAACCGCAGCAATCATCCCCGGTGGTGTTACCATCGCCACCCAGTAGATTGTGAATAGATTGAAAAAGAAATAGAAAAAGTATCCGGCATTAAACGCGTCGCGACTACGCAGTTTTATCAAAATTTGTATCGGACGAATGAGCGAAATCCAAGCAAGAAATCCGAACCATGATGAATAGAACGATAACGATAGCAGAAAAGACCAGAGAATCAGTTCCAGCCGCTGCTTTCTCAGCGCCGTCGACTCCGGCAAGATAAATCGGTAAATTTTCCTGAAAAAAGAAGTCAGCAAGTTACCCTCGTATCAGCAAGGATTTTCCTGTCATTTGTTTGGGCTGATCCAGACCCATCAGATCGAGAATGGTCGGGGCAACATCAGCTAAAATGCCGCCATCACGGAGCGATCTCTTCCCACCCAGACGGTCGGATGGGTCGTATAGAATGCAGGGTACCAGATTAGTGGTGTGGGCAGTCCAGGGACCTCCCGTTGCGGGATCGATCATCAACTCCGCATTGCCATGATCAGCCGTAATAATCGCTATTCCGTTTTGCGTCTTGACTGCTTCCAATAATCGACCCAGCCCGAGATCAACCGCCTCGACCGCCTTGCGTGCGGCTTCAAAGTCACCGGTGTGTCCAACCATGTCACAGTTGGCATAGTTGAGCAAAACAAAATCGTACTGGCCACTCATGATCTTTTTGACGGCGTTATCAGTCACCTCCACCGAAGACATCTCCGGCTGGTGGTCATAAGTTGGAACGCGCGGCGAGGGAATCATATCGCGATCTTCGTTCTCAAACGGTACTTCGCTGCCACCATTGAAGAAAAACGTTACGTGGGCATACTTCTCAGTTTCAGCTGTGCGAAGCTGCCGCTTGCCATTCTTTGATAGAATCTCACCGAGTATTTTCTCCAGCTTGATCGGCCCAAAAGCAACCCGCGCCTCGCTCATGCGGGCATCGTATTCGGTCATGGTGACTAATTCTATCTTGGGATTGTCGGGGTGATCGACTCCCTCAATGTCGTAACCAAGCAACATGTGAGATAACTGGCGGACTCGATCAGCACGAAAATTAAAAAACATAGCCGTATCACCGGACCGGAGTTGTCCACTCGTCTCGTTGCCGGTATCAATGACAACCGGTTCAATGAATTCGTCGGTCAGGTCATTTTTGTACGAAGCTCTGATCGCTTCAACTGGATCGCTAAATCTTTTCCCTACCCCGTTTATAATAGTCTGATATGCTTTTTCAACCCGTTCCCAGCGCTTGTCCCGATCCATCCCATAGTAACGACCACCCACCGAAGCAACCTTGCCCAATCCAATCTCGCCGAGTTTAGACTGAACCTGGGTCATATACTTCTCACCAGAGTTAGGCGGGGTGTCACGCCCATCCAT